>JAGUZZ010000031.1:0-13274 GCA_020060525.1 bacterium
CCCTTGCAGGCCGGCAAGTGACTGAATTCTGGGGCATTGAGCCCAATCCCGAGTACGCCACCCTGATGAAGGCGGCCGCGGCGAAAAAAGCCGGCCCCGCCGCCCCCAAGCTCGCGAAGTTTCCGGCGACGGTCGAGACGCTCGCGAACGGCATGAAGGTGATCCTCGTCGAGGATCATTCCGTCCCGGTCGTGAGCCGCTGGACCTTCTACCGGGTGGGCGCGCGGAACGAGCGCCCCGGCATCACCGGCATCTCGCACTTCATCGAGCATATGATGTTCAACGGCGCCGAGAAGTACGGCCCGAAGGAGTTCGACCGCATCCTCGAGTCGAGCGGGGGTTACTCGAACGCCTACACCTCCGAGGATATGACCGCGTACTACGAGGATTTCGCGAGCGACATCCTCGAGCTGTGCATCGATCTCGACAGCGACCGGATGCGTTCCCTCGCCTTCGATCCGAAGTACGTCGTCTCCGAGATGGGCGTCGTCCGCGAGGAGCGCCGCCTCGGCGTCGACAACTCGGTCGACGGCATGATGTGGGAAGAGCTCTCGGCGCTCGCCTACAAGGCCCACCCCTACAGCTGGGGCGTGATCGGGTGGGATTCGGATCTCGCCGGCATCACGCGGGACGACGCCGCGAGCTACTGGAAATCCTACTACGCGCCGAGCAACGCCGTGCTCGTCATCGTGGGGGATTTCGAGACGAAGCGGGCGCTCGAGCTCGTGCGGAAGCACTACGGCGACATCCCCGCGCAGCCCCCCGTGCCCGTCGTGCGCACGGTCGAGCCCGAGCAGTGGGGCGAGCGGCGCGGCGAGCTTCGCAGGAGCGCCGAGATGCCCGGGCTGCTCGTCGGGTTCCACATCCCGAACGTGAAATCCCCCGACATCTACGCGCTCGACGTGCTCCAGATCGTGCTCGGGGACGGCGAGAGCTCGCGTCTCTACAAGAAGCTCGTGCGCGACCTCGGGATCGCCGTCTACGCGCAGGCGAACGCCGAATGGAAGATCGATCCGGGACTCTTCACCTTCGACGTCAAGCTCAAGCCCGGCATGGATCCGGCGGCGGGCGAGAAGGCGCTCTACGAGGAGCTCGAGTCGGTCGCCGCGGACGGGATCACGGCGGCCGAGCTCGAAAAGGCGAAGAACCGGGTGCTCTCGACCTTCTACGGCGGCATTCAGACCGTGAACGGCAAGGCGAACAGGATCGGCCGCTACGAGCTCCTCTTCGGCGATTTCAACGAGATCTACAAGGTGCAGGACCGCTATCAGGCCGTGACCGTCGACGACGTGAAGCGGGTCGCCGGCGAGTATTTCAAGAAGACGAACCGCAACGTCGTGACGCTCATTCCCGAAGCGTAAAGGATGGAATTCATCATGAAGAGAATATCGCTTGTATCCTGCGCCGCGGCGCTCGCGCTGCTCGTTCTCGCCGGATCGGCGCTCGCCGGATCGGTGAAGCTCCCGCCGTACCGGGAGCACGCGCTTCCGAACGGCCTCAAGGTCTTCGTCATGGAGACCCGCGAGGTGCCGCTCGTCACCGTATCGCTCGTCGTTCCCGCGGGATCGGCGATGGACGATCCGGGGGCGGAGGGGATCGCGAACCTCACCGGGCGGCTCCTCCTCAAGGGCGCCGGCGGGATGACCGCCGAGCAGATCGCCGAATCGATCGAGGAGGTCGGCGGCTCGATACGCTGCCGGACGGGCCGCGATTACACGGGCGTCTACGCGAACTTCATGGCAAAGGACCTCGAGCGGGCCGTCGATATGCTCGCCAAAGCGGCGCTCGCGCCGGGTTTCCCCGAGGAGGAGCTCGTCAGGGAGAAAGCGCTGCTTGCGGCTGAGATCGCGGGCACCAAGGACAACCCCATGGCGTTCGCGAACCGCGAGTTCATGCGCGCTCTCGCCGGCTCGCATCCCTACGCCCATCCCGTCGAGGGGAGCGAGGAGAGCGTCGGCGCCCTCACCCGCGAGAAGGTGCTCGCGTTCTACCGCGCCTCGTACGTTCCCCGCGGCGCGGTGCTCGCGGTCGTCGGCGACGTCGACGCGAAAAAGGCGCTCGAGCTCGTCAAGGCCCGCTTCGGCGGCTGGAAGGGAGAGGCCGAGGCGAAATCGATCCCCGCTCTCGAGCCGAAAGCCTATCCCGGACGCCGCGTGCTCGTCGTCGACAAGGCGGACGCCACGCAGTCGCAGATCCGGTTCGGCAACGTCACGGTGCCGCGCGGCACGAGCGAGGAGTTTCCGCTCGTCGTCTCGAACACGGTGCTCGGCGGCGGATTCACCTCGCGCCTCATGGACGAGATCCGCGTGAACCGCGGGCTCTCCTACGGCGCGCGGAGCACGAACATGAATTTCAAGCGCGGCGGTATCTTCGGGGTCTACACCTACACGAAGAACGCGTCGCTCCGCGAATGCGTCGACGTCGCGCTCGAGCAGGTGGAGCGCATGCGGACGGAGAAGCTCACGGACGCCGAGCTCTCGAGCGCCAAGAAGTACATCACGGGGCTCTTCCCGTTCGACGTCGAGACGAACGGGGATCTGGCGAACTGGCTCGTCGATCTCACCTTCTACGGGATCCCGCTCTCCTACGTCGAGGAGTACGCCGCGAAGGTGGACGCCGTGTCGGCGGACGACTGCCTCGCCGCCGCGCGGAACCGCTACTGGCGAGACGACAACCTCATGCTCCTCATGACGAAGTACGACGAGACGAAGGGGCAGCTCGAGGGGCTCGGGAAGATCGAAGTGGTGAACATCGCCGACGTGAAATAGCCGCGACGGCGGTCCGAAGCGGCGAACGAAACGGGGCGGACACGGTGTCCGCCCCGTATTATTATCCCCGGCGCCGCGGCCTCATTTGAGAAGCACCATTTTGCGCGTTTCCGTGAACGAGCCCGCTCGCAGGCGATAGAAATATATCCCGCTCGCGAGCGTCTCCCCGCGATCGCTCCGGCCGTTCCAGACCGCCGAGTGTTTGCCCGCCTCCATCATGTCGTCCACGAGCGAGCGCACGAGCCTTCCCGCGATGTCGTAGATCGCGAGGGTCGCCCGGCACGGCTCCCCGAGCTCGAACGAGATGCGCGTCGAGGGGTTGAAGGGGTTCGGCAGGTTCTGATGCAGCACGAACTTCGCAGGAAGCGGCTCGACCCAATCCGTTTCGAAGAGGGCATGCCGATCCCCGTCGCGCGTGTAATCGATACGATACTTGTATGCTTTTCCCGGCCGGGCGCTCCCGTCCGTGAACTCGTAGCGAAGCGCGCCCTTCGCGAGGACCTCTGCCGGGATAGCTTCGAACTCGACGGCTCCCTTCTCGAGCCGCATCGGGAGAAAAAAGATCCCCTCGTCGATCGTGCCGAGCTCCCAGCTCACCCGCACAGCCTCGGCGAGCGGCTCTATCAAAAATTCGCGCAGCAGCGTGGCTATCGGCTCATAGGTGAAGCCCATTTCGGAATCGGCGCAGTTCATGCACTGGCACATGCAGCAGCAGTTCCCCGCGAAAAAGTCGTTGCACATGTTCGTGGCCTCGAGGACATAGTCGACGCCGGGGACGAGATTCTGGCCGAGCTTTATCCAGACGTTGCGGCGCCAGCGATCTTGATACCATGACAGAAATCCTACATTGAGCACATCGAGTGTTTCCGCCGGGCTGGTCGCGCTGAAAATCCGAAAATTGCCGGTTCGCGGCCACCAGCAAGCCTCCTCTATAAGAGAGTTGTCGAACGTGGCGAGGATGGTATCGGGAGTGAGCGCTCCGACGCCGGCGAGCCGCGGTTTGAATAATTCAGACGTAGCCTGGCAGTTGATGGACAATCGATTATTAAGGCTGCGGGCGGTATATATCGGATATCCGCTTTCGCAACTTGCGATATTCAGACCTGCGTCGGACCGGGGGCCGAGAATGACTTCGCCGTACTCGGAATCGATCACCCAGAAAGTCTGATGCGCGATCCACATCCATCCCCGCTGGCAAGAACCGAAACCCACGCTGAGGTCGCCGGGAAGAGAGCCCAGAGCCACGGAGATTGCGCTGTTCATAGTGACCGTGCTATGGAAGACATTCGACGAGTACGCCAGGTTGAACTCGGCACCGATCATCCCCTTCTCGTCGGGCAGGCACCATATCCATGCCTCGGCGCTGTACCACGGTGTGCCGTCGACTTTCACGAGAGAATGGTTCGCATCGGCGTAGAGATCGACATAGGTCGTGCCCGAGGCTGGTCCCATGGCGCCGGCGCAGAGAACGAGCAGCATCGCGGCGCATACTGCGTTAGCGGATCTCACGGCAACCTCCCGCGCGAACGGGAAACGCCCGGCGGATCAACGGCGAAGTATTCAAGAGAATCATTCGCAGTCGTCTTATTGGAGCCTCGCCCGAGAGGGCGACCCGCCGCGACACGCGAACTGGTGTTATTGTGCGTGATTTCTACATGTCGAGGCTGGTCGCCGAACGCGATGATTATACCATAATCGTCCGTCATGAATCAATGCTGATTGGACTCCGCGGGCGCTGCCTGCGTTCTCCCGCTGCGCTGTCCTCGTATTCGTTGAAATCGCGCCGCCGCGGGAGTATAATGGTCTTCGTCAATCACGCACAGTATCGGGCAGGAGGGAAGAAAGATGAAGCGCATCGCGCTCGTTCTGGCCGTCGGCGCCGCCCTTCTCGCGATCGCCGCCTCCCGCGCGGAGTCGCGGCGCCCGTACGCCGGCCTCTACGCCGACGCGGAGCACTGGGACTGCGACGTTTTTATTTCCGGCGGGTTCATGCCGTTCCAGCTCTACGTGTGGTGGCTGCCGGGCGACGAGGGGCTCATGGCGACCGTTCACAGGCTCGAAATCCCGCCGAATGTCATCGTAGGGACTTTGACGTCGAATCCAAATTGCGGCATCGCTATCGGATGCATGCCGCCGGATGTGTGCTGTTCGCTGATGAGCTGCCATACCGATTGGACGTGGACCCATCGGATAGACTGCTATCTCACGGACGCCAATCCGAGCTTTATACGCATGACGCACAATCCGCTGGATCCCGCGCTGCTCGCGGCGAGCTGCTCGCCGGGATATCTGGCGGAGGAGGTCGTCGTCCTCAACCACCTCGCCATCAATCAGGCGTGCGTCATCTCGACGGAATCGGCGTCGTGGGGGGCGATCAAAGGCCTGTACCGCTGATTTCGAGGGCCAAGCCCTCCGCGAAGGGTCTCGGCGAGTACCCGAGGTCGCGCGCCGCTTCCGTGTAATCGTACCGCTTGTCCTCGCGAAGCCGCCGGATCTGCTCGGCGCTCCGGGCGTACCGGCGGCCGGCGAGGCCGAGAAGAGCGGCTCCCGCCTCGGCGAGAGGCAACGGAACGGACACGGTCGAGACGCGCTTCCCGAGCGCCGCCGCGATCATCTCGATCATCTCCCGCAGCGAATGGGCGCTCCCGCCGGGAACGTTGTACGTCTTGCCGGCGCTCGCCGGCGTCTTGAGGGCGGCGAGGACGCACGAGGCGAGATCGATCACGTGCACCGGCTGGAAGACTGCTTTGCCCCCGCCCGGGAGCGGCACGACGGACCATTTCCGGACGAGACGGATGAGCTGGGAGACGTTCCGGTCGTCGGGCGTTCCGTAGATCATCGTCGGGCGCAGTATCGTGAAGGGCACGCCCGATCGCGCGATCGCGAGCTCCGCGGCCTCGATCTCCTTCGCGCGCCTCCACGATTTCGAGAAGATTCGCGTGGAGCTCACCGCGACGAGCCGCTTCATGCCGCGGCAGGCTTCGAGCACGGCGCCCGCGTGGAAGATCGACGAAAGATGGATGACGGTTTCCTCGCCGCCGTAAACCTTGGCGAGGCTTCGCGGCTTCGCCGCGTCCCCGCCCGCGATGCGCACGCCGAACGGCAGGAGCGCCTCGCACGGGCTGCCGGGACGGGAGAGGCAGGTGATGCGCGCGCCCGCGAACGCCGGATCGCGCGCGAGAAGGGAGAGGAGCGCGCGGCCGGTCTTCCCGGCCGCCCCCGTTATGAAGATTCTATCCGCCATGTCGATAGGGCGGCCGCCCGGCGCGCGGCCGGTCGAGCCCGCCGCCGCTCAATCCGCTTTCGCGACTTCGATCGCGAAGCGCGGCGGGGCGAAAAGGTGCTTTTTCACCGTGCAGAGATCGACCGCGCGGATGAGCGAGTCGCGGTACTT
The DNA here is from genome assembly GCA_020060525.1 of bacterium. Taxonomy (GTDB): domain Bacteria; phylum Krumholzibacteriota; class Krumholzibacteriia; order Krumholzibacteriales; family Krumholzibacteriaceae; genus SSS58A. The sequence goes on from JAGUZZ010000031.1 coordinate 6,163, forward strand.
GTCGGGAAAATCGGACGGCACCTCGATCGTAATCGTGATATCGGTGACCATATGTGTTTCTGGGTTCCGAACGACCTTCTGGACGACGCGCACGTCGTCGAGCGGAATGCCGCGGTTGCGGCAGAAGTCAAGGACGTATATGCCGCCGCAGGTCGCGATCGAGGCGAGGAAGTGCTCGAAGGGCGTCGGCGCGGAGTTTTCACCCCCCGCTTTTTCGGGCTGATCGGTCTTTATCGTGAAGCCGCGAAGCTCGGCGTCGACCCTCCTGTTGCCGGGGAATTTCACCGTGATTTCCATCGGAACCTCCGCGTGAGAAAAAGAAAAATGCCTGAGGGGGGATTTGAACCCCCACGGGGAATCCCCACTGCGCCCTGAACGCAGCGCGTCTACCAGTTCCACCACTCAGGCATGACTCGACTCGCAAAGCCTCAGAATAATTGAAATTCCGGCGGTTGTCAAGGCGGGCCGGCCGCGGGGTTGTGCGGCGAACGGATCTTGTGGTACCATGCGGCGCGTCGAACGCGAAGGGCGTCGATTCGAACGAGATCCCTATCAATAAGGAGGTTGCTCCATGCGGCAGTGTATCGTGGTCCTTCTCGGTCTCCTCCTCGTCGCCGGTTGCGGCGGCCGAACGACGAAGGAGATCGACATCGCGACGGATAAGGCCGAAACCTCGGACTTCGCGAGCGCGGATCTCCAGCGCATCACCGACGGCATGATGAACTCGATCGCCGCGAACGGCTTCTTCCAGCAGTACGCGGCGGCCACGGCCGGCCGGAAGCCCGTCATGCTGCTCGCCAAGGAGCTCCTTAACAAGACCGACGAGCACATCAACACGCGGCTCATCCTCGAAAAAATCCGCACGCGGATGATCAACGAGGGGCTCGCGCAGTTCGTGGACGATCAGGCCTTCGACATGGCGCTCGAGCAGCTCAACCTGCAGGCGAGCGATCTCTACGACAACTCGAAGGCCGCCGAGATCGGCCGGTTCGTCGGCGCCAAATACGTGCTGCGCGGCACGATTTCGAACATCCGGCGCGTCGAAGGGCGCGAGAACATCAACTACGTGAACGTCACGATGAACATCTTCGAGGTCGAGACGCTCCTCATCAAGTGGACGGACGAGGTCGAGTTCAAGCGCGTGACGAAGAGGGGCGCGTTCCGCTGATGCGCCCGCCGGCGCAAAGGGAAGAGCGCATGCGAAGAGCGATCTGCGCCGTCCTCCTGCTGGCGGCGGCCGGCTGCGCGACCTACACCTCGCGCATGCAGACCTCGCGGGACCTCTACTACGGCGGCCGCTACGACCTCGCCCTCGCCGGGCTCACGAAGCTCGTCGGCGAGGCGTCGGACCGCGACGTGAGCCTGCTCCTCGTCGAGCGCGGCAAGACGAATCTGGCCGCGGGCAGGTACGACTCGGCGATCGTCGATCTACAGCGCGCCGAGAGGCGCTTCCTCGAGATAGAGAAGACGATCTCGGCGGCCGAGAGCTTCAAGAGCGTCATCCTCAATCCGACGATGGGCGAGTACCAGCCCGACTCGCACGAAAAGATCATGATCAACGCGTACCTGTGCCTCGCCTATTGGATGAAGGGGGATCGCGCGGGCGCCTTCGTCGAGCGGAACCGGATCGTCGAGCGGCTCGGCCGGTATCTCGGCGACCTCTCCGAGGAGGATCGCGCGGCGCTCGACGTGCCGTTCGCCCGTTACCTCGCCGCGGTCATGTACGAGATCGAGGGGCTGGCCGACGACGCTCGGATCGAGTACGAGGCGATCGCGAGGTCCCGTCCGGAATTCGAGCCGCCCGTGATCGCTCCGGAGAGCCCCGAGCTCATCGTCTTCGCCGAGATCGCCCGCGCCCCGGTGCTCGTATCGACCGAGATCCGGGGCTACCTGCAGAAGGAGTCGGGCGGTCTCGTCGGCTTCTTCTACCTGCCCGGGGTCGAGGGGCCGCAGATCTTCAGCATGGCGGGGTTGGGATACGTGGATCTCAAACGTCCCGGCGTGCTTTTCACCTTCGCCTTTCCGCGGCTCGTCGAGCAGCCGCGGGACGAGGGAGGCTGCCGGCTCGTCGTGAACGGCATGGACGTCGGGGAGATGAAGCCGCTCGACGATCTCGAGGCGACGGCGCGGGCGGCCTACGCCCGGGAGCTTCCACGCACCCTTTTCAAGGCCGCCCTTCGAACGTCACTCAAGGTCGCGGCGCAGACCGCGTTCGACGACGACGACAAGGGGAAGTGGGTGGCCGACGTCGCCGGAAAGCTCTTCTCTGCGGCGGACCGGGCCGACACGCGGTCGTGGCAGACGCTTCCCGCTGAGATCCGCTATTTCCGCATGGAGAGCTCGGCGGGCGTGGGCGGCGTCGAGGCGCGTCGCGGCGGCCGCTCCGTTCCGGGGATGCGGACGGCGCTCGAGGGAGCTCGGAAGGAGATCGTTTTCGTTCCGGGATTGCCCTGATCGATACGCTCGCGGACGGACCGCTTCGTGATGCGGGCTCGCGGCCGCTCCTATCGCGGGCCGTCCCCGGGCGGCGCTCCCCCGAGCCGGCGAAGCTCGCGTTCCGCCTCCTCGGCGAAGGAATCGCCGATCGCGGCGGCGCGCTCGAGCTCGGCTCGGGCCTCGTTCGGGCGCCCGAGGGCGAGGTAGGCGTGGGCGAGGTACCACGGGTATTTCCCGTCGAAGGCGTCGTCCCGCCGCTCCTCCTCGATGAGCGGCGCCCCAAGCTCGGGGCGGCCGCGGTAGAGGTGGGCGAGACCGAGGTAGAATCGCAGGTCGTCGGGATACCGCTCCGCTCCGCCCTCTTTCTTCATGACGGTCCAGTGAAAATGCGCTTCGGCGAGGAACCGCGCGGCCCGCTCGTACTCCCGGCGTCCGAAACGCCGGAGCCCCTCGTTCGCGAGCGAGTCGAGGCGCCCGTGTCCGGTCGCGTACAGCGTCATGGCGAGGGGGGGCTCGACGGCCGGAGCGGAGCGCCCGCCCGAGCGCTCCTCCCGGAGCACCGACACGAGGATCATGAGGAGGATGAACGCGGCCCCCGCCGGCATGAGGCGGGGCAGGTAGGTCGTCTTCGGTTTCTCGCGGCCCGCGGGCGCGGCGCCGGTTTCGTTCGCCATGGCTCGCTCCGGGGAAAAAGACTCCCCGCATACATAGTACATCCGGCCGGGCGCCGCAAGCGCGAAACCGCCGCGTGCGCATCGAGATAGCCCGCCGCGGACGGGGCAAAATTGCTTGCGCATCCACCGCCTTCCTGATAGCTTTCGCGTGAATCGGTACGGCGCGCCGGCGCGCGCCCCGCGCGCTCGCCGCCGGCGGAGGATGAGTGCGCCCACGCGGCGCGACGCCATGAAAGTCATTTGCACGAACAGAAAGGCCCGCCACGATTACAACATCGTCGAGACGATGGAGGCGGGCGTCGTGCTCGTCGGCACCGAGGTGAAGTCGCTCCGGGAGAACGCGGCCCATCTGAAGGACTCGTACGCCGCCATCGAGAGCGGCGAGCTCTGGCTCCACCACGCGCACATCAGCGTCTACTCGAAGGGCAACCGGTTCAACCACGAGCCGACGCGGACGCGCAAGCTTCTCGTGCACGAGAAGGAGCTGCGGCGGCTCTACGGCAAGCTGCAGGAGAAGGGCTTTACGATCGTCCCGCTGAGGCTCTACTTCAACGACGCGGGAAAGGTGAAGGTCGAGCTCGGGCTCGCGCGCGGCAAGAGGGACATCGACAAACGCCGCGCCATCGCCGAACGGGACGCCGACCTGGACCTGCAGCGGGAGATGAAGGAACGGAACCGGCGGAAGTAGCGCGCCTCCGCCGGGAAGAACGCAGGCATGGAACGATGAAACGGATCGCCCTCATGTCGCTCGCCGCGCTCTGCGCGTCGACGGGGCTTTTCGCCGGGAACGCGGCGACCGCCGCCGCGGCGAAGAGCCTCGGCGTCGTCTACAGCGACGGCCGGCCGACCGAGGACGTGCCGCTCGAGAGGATCGAGCGCGAGAGCGAGGAGCTCTTCATCTCGGCGTTCGATCTCGCGCGCATCTTCAAGGCGACGAAGTTCTGGAACCCCGGCAACCGGAAGCTCGTGCTCCGGATCGGCGCCCGGCGCTACCTCTTCACGCTCGACACCCGCGCCGTCATGGTGGACGAGACCCCGGTGCTCCTGCGCGTCCCCGTCAGGTACGCGGACGGCGCCGTCATGATTCCGCTCGAGTTCGTCACGGACATCCTCGCCCCGCGCGCCGTGGAGAAGATCGCCCTCGACCGGACGCGGCTCCTCCTCTCGATCGGCGTTCCCGAGTACAACGTCACGGGCATCGACATCTCCGACGACCGCGCGGGGACCCGCGCGGCGCTCGCGCTCACCGAGGAGCTCCTCTACCATATCGACAGCGAGACGCCGGGCATCCTCCGGCTCAAGATCTACGGGGGCCGTCTCGATCCGGCGCAGTTCGCGGTCCCGGCCGCGAAGGGGCTCCTGAACCGCGTCCGCGCCGAGCAGACGGAGCACGACGCGTATCTCTTCTTCGACGTCGCCACGAGGGTGAAACGGTACAAGGTCGAGTTCGAGGCCGCGGGGACGGCGGGAGGCGGGGGGCGCCGCCTCGTGCTCTTTCTCGAGCGCGGCGAGCTTCCCGATATCCCGCAGGCCGATTTCGCCGGCAAGAAGATGGTCGAGATGCTCGAGGAGGGCGCCCGCCGCTCCATCGTCGAGCCGATGCGCACGATCGCGATCGATCCCGGGCACGGCGGAACGAACACCGGGCGGGTGAGCCGTTCCGGGATCATGGAAAAGGACGTCAATCTCGCCATCGCGCTCTCGCTCCGCGACCGGCTCATGCAGGAGCTCGGCGTCGACGTCGTGATGACGCGCTCGGAGGATCTCGACGTGTCCTTCGAGGAGCGCGTCGAGACGGCGAACGCGGCGGGCGCGCAGCTGTTCATCAGCGTTCACTGCAACGGCTGGTTCACGCCGGACGCGCAGGGCTTCGAGGTGTTTTTTCTCGCCCCCGCGCGGACGGCCGACGAGGAGCGGCTCGCGCGCGAGGAAAACGCCGCCGGCGCCGTCCGCGAGGGCGCGCTCGACGAGAGCGCCGGGGACATCGATTTCATTCTCTGGGACATGGCCCAGAACGAATATATCAACGAGAGCAGCGATCTCGCCGAGATGATCCAGCGCGAGATGGCGAGGACGCTCGATATCCGAAATCGCGGCGTCAAGCAGGCGGGTCTCTACGTGCTCAAGGGGCTCGCGATGCCGGGCGTTCTCGTCGAGACGGCGTTCCTCTCGAATCCGAAAGAGGAGCGGCTGCTCCAGAGCGCGGAGTTCCGCGACCGGGTCGTCGAGGCGATCGTCGGCGCGGTGCGCGCGTTTCAGTCCCGGTACGCGGCGCCGGCGCGCCGGTAGACGTTTCCGCGCCGCGGCGAAAGGATGGTCGCTACGAACATCGGACGCAAGATCGCGATCGCGCTCGCGGCGCTCGCCGCGATCGTCGCGATCGTGTTCCTCGTGCCGCGGTTCCGCGGGGACCGCGAGCGCCGCCCCTCCGAGGCCCAGCGGGTATCGGGCGAGACCCGCAGCGTCACGCTCCATTTCGGCCGCGCGGGCGCCGACGGATTCGCGGCGGAGACGCGCGAGGTGCCGGCGTCGCAGACGTTCGAGGGCTCGGTCAAGACGGTCGTCGGCGAGCTCATCGCGGGATCGACCGATTCGAAAAAGGTGAACGTGATGCCGGAGGGCGCCGATCTGAGGCAGGTCTTCTGGGTCGAGGACACGCAGACGCTGTTCCTCGATTTCAACCGGGCCTTCAAGGACAACCATCCGGGCGGGAGCGCCGGAGAATATTTCACCCTCGGCTCCGTTCTCAAGACGATTTCGGCCAACTTCCCGCAGGTGGCGAAGGTGCAGTTTCTCGTCGAGGGGGGGACGATCGAGTCGCTCGCGGGGCATTACGCGATCGACAAGCCGATCGACGTGAAGAAATGGCGATAGGATGAGCGAACGGGAATCGAACCGCGGAGAAGACGGCCGCCGCGCGGCGATCGGCGTCTTCGACTCAGGCATCGGCGGCCTCACCGTCGTGCACGAGCTTCTCATGCGCCTGCCGAACGAGGACATCGTGTATCTCGGCGACACGGCGCGCCTCCCCTACGGAACGAAGAGCCCCGAAACGGTGCTCCGCTTCTCGCGGGAGAACCTCGCTTTCCTCAAGCGCAAGAACGTGAAGATGATCGTGATCGCCTGCAACACCGCCTCCTCGAACGCGCTCCCGCGCCTCGTCGAGGAGGAGGAGATACCGCTCGTGGGCGTGCTGCTGCCGGGCGCTCGCGCCGCGGCCGGGGCCACGAAGAGCCGGCGCGTCGGGGTCATCGGCACGACGGCGACGATCCGCTCGGGCGGGTACGAGGACGCGCTCTACGCGATCGACCGTGGCATCAAGATATGGTCGCGGGCGTGTCCGCTCTTCGTGCCGCTCGTCGAGGAGGGGTGGCTCGACGACGACATCACGCGCCTCACCGCGAAGCGGTACCTCGACCCGATGCGGGAGTTCGGCGCCGACACGCTCGTGCTCGGCTGCACGCATTACCCCGTCATCAAGGGAGTCATATCCCGCGTCGTCGGGGACGGCGTCGCTCTCGTCGATTCGGCGCACGAAACCGCCGCCGAAGTCGCGCGGGTGCTCGACGCCGCGGAGCTGCGCAGCGACCTCGATCGCCCCGGACGGATCACCGTCTACGTGACCGATATCCCGTACCTGTTTCGGGAGGTGGGGGAGCGGTTCCTGCGCCGCCCGATGGAGCGCGTCGAGAGGATCGATCTCGAGGCGGTGCTCGTGAACGGGAGCGGCGCATGACGGGGAAGATCGTGCTCGCCACTCGCAACGCCGGCAAGATCCGCGAGATCCGGGGTATCCTCTCGGATCTCGGCGTCGAGCTCATCGACGCGCGCGCCGCCGCGCCCTACCCGGAGCCCGCCGAGGACGGCGGCACGTTTCTCGAGAACGCGCTCGCGAAGGCGAAGGCCGCCCACGAGGCGACGGGGTATACGGCCCTCGCGGACGACTCCGGCATCGAGGTGGACGCCCTCGGCGGCGCCCCGGGGGTCCGCTCGGCCCGGTAC
>JAGUZZ010000052.1:0-5429 GCA_020060525.1 bacterium
AAAATAATGTACAATTTATTTGATTTCATGCCGTGCGGCGGCGGTTTACCGTTTCCGCAACAGACTGCCATGGAACAAGTTGGGTTCGCGGCGGATTCATGGTATGTGTCACTTGTTTTCACGCTTGTCGTCATGAAGTAGAAGAAGAATATTGAAGAGAAGAAGAAAAGAATGTGCTTTTTCCGCACCGGAAAGACATGCAGTAGGCAGTAGTAAAAAAACCGTTTTCGTCTTTCCCCTCTGTGCCTTTGTGCCTTTCTCTTCCTCCTGACTCCCGCCCTTGAAAAAACCCCTTGCCCGCATGCCGTCTATTCCTCTTTATTGACATATCCACAAAGGGGAGGGCCGCGCATGACCACGGAAGACGAGATACGCGCCGACTATCTCAGGGCCATACAGGCGAAGCTCGATGCCCTCGGGAGCCTCATCGAGGGACGGGTGTTCGAGGAGATCGTGAAGATCGGCCACAACCTCGCCGGCTCGGGCGGGACGTTCGGCTACATGGAGATATCGCGGTGCGGGGCCGCGCTGGAGGCCGCCGCGATCAAGAGCGACATCGAAGCGGTTGAAATGGAATACGACAGGCTTTCCGCGGCCGTCCGCGATACCGCGCGCGTCGAGCGAATCCGAGCGGATCCTCCAGATGCTCACCGTGAAAACGTACGAGCTCGACGGGGTCCTCGACCAGATCAGCCGCTACGGCGTCGAGATTCACAAGAAATACGCGATCCCGATGAGCTGCATCATCTTCATTCTGCTCGGCGCCCCGCTCGCGATACGCTCCGGCAGGCGGGGCATGACGATGGCGATCGGCTTCAGCATCTTCTTCTTCCTCATCTACTACGTGTTTCTCATCAGCGGCGAGAAGCTCGCCGACCGCCGGCTCGCGGAGCCATGGCTCTCGATGTGGATCGCGAACATCATCCTTTTCGCCGTCGCGGTCGCGCTCATCCGGGGCACGAATCGCGAGTTCGGGGCGATCGACTGGAAACGGTACGTTCCGCTGAAACGGTGGCGCCGTGCGCATCCATGACCGCTACCTCCTCGGGGATTTCTGGCGCAACCTCGCGATCGGGCTCGCCGCCTTCGTGGCGATCTACATCACCGTCGACGTGAACGAGCAGATCGACGATTACATCGACTTTCACGCGCGCATCGCCGACGTAGTCCTCCTCTACGCGTACATGATCCCCTGGATCCTCGTTCTCGTCATGCCGGTGGCCGTGCTGCTCGCGGCCGTGTTTTCGCTCGGCAGGCTTTCGCGTCTCGGCGAGCTCACGGCCTTCATCGCCTCCGGCACGCCCCTCACGCGGGTCGCGGCCCCGATCGTCGCGTCGTCCGTCGCCATCAGCGTCGGCGTTCTCGCGTACGGCGAATTCCTCCTCCCGCAGGCGAACCGGCGGAGCATGGAGATCAAGGAGGTGCGGATCAAGGGCGAGAAACGCGTGCAGGACGCGCGGTACCGCGACAACGTCCACTATCAGGGCGAGGAAGGGCGCACGTATTACGCGCAGCGGTACGACATCGAGCTCAAGTCGCTCGCGAACGTGATCGTGCACGAGTACCGGGACGGCCGGCTCTCGCGGCGCATCGACGCGAAGCGGGCCTACTGGGACGGCGTGCAGTGGGTCTTCATCGACGGCGCGACGCGAACCTTCGCCGAGAGCGGCGAGCGGGTGTCGACCTTCGCGAAGTTCGAGCTGCGCGACATCGCCGAACGCCCGGAGGATTTCACGCGGGCGGAGATCGCCCCGGACGAGATGAACGTGCGTGAGCTCCGCCGCTACATCGACCGCCTGCGCCGCAGCGGCGGCGCCGTTGACAAGTACCTCGTCGATCTCTATTTTAAATTCAGTTTTCCGTTCACGAACCTCATTTTCGCGGTTATCGGCGCCGCGCTCGCCTCCGCGAAGAGAAAGCCGTCCATGGCGACCGGATTCGGGCTCACGCTCTTCATCAGTTTCACGTACTACGGGATACTCCGGATCGGCCAGGCCCTCGGCCACAGCGGCGCCATCCCGCCGCTGCTCGCCGCGTGGATGGGAAACATCGTCTTTCTCGCGATCGGCGGCGTCCTCCTCTATCGGGCGAACCAGTGATGCGACGAGCGGCCGTCATCATCGTACTCGCGCTCGCGGCGCTCCCGATCCCCGCGCGGGGAGCGAAGGAGGCGTTCAAGGGCGAGCTCGCGCGCATCCGCGTCCTCGGCGCCGAGGAGCGGCTCGCGTACTTCGGGCTCCGGTATTTCATGAACGACCATCAGAAACGGCAGTACCTCCTGCTCGAGACGGCCCGCGAGCGCGAGCGATGGATCGAGAACTACTGGATCGACCGCGATCCGACCCCGGCGACCCTCGAGAACGAGCGACGGATCGAGCACGAGAAGCGCGTCGCGCTCGCGCGGAGGCTCTTCGGCATGAAGAAGGCGCCGGGCTGGGACGCGCGCGGCGAGACGCTCATCCGCTGGGGCATGCCGAGCGACCGCGCGGAGACGCACGGCACCGTCGGGTTCTACGAGTTCACGCCGCCGGGGGAGATCTGGCGTTACCGGGCGTTCGACATGGTCGTCCAGTTCTCGAATTTCAACCTCAAGGGGGAGTTCTTTTACGCGAGCGATCCGGTCGGCCGCTCCTCGCGCCGCGAGCTCGACCGGTACCGGAACATCAGTGATCTCGCGAAATACGGCGTTCTCCAGGATCTCTACCCCGTCGAATACATGAGTCCCGACGAGGTGAAGGATCTCGCGGACTGGAACCCCGACGAGATCGATTACGTCGCGAGCCCGGACACGCGCATGGCGGCGGCGACGTTCAAGGATCTCATCGGCCAGTGGGAGGCGGAGAAGCTCAAGCGCTCCGTCGACAACTTCTACGTCTACCGGAAAGAGTATCCCGAGGTCTACTCGTTCGAGATAGGCCAAACGCTCCTGCCGCTCTATTTCGACGTGGCGGGCTTCCGCGGCGGCGGCCGGACGGTGAGAACGGAGATCAGCTTCGAGGTGCCCGCGGCCGACCTTCTCTTCGTCCGGCGCGAGGGGTTCCTCGCCGCCGGCGTCCTCTTCAAGGTGCTCGTGCGGGATATCGAGAACCGCGTCGTCGCCGCCGACTCGGATCTCGTGGAGCCGCGGCTACCCGAGGGGGCCTCCGCCGGGGCGGGGCTCGTTCCCGGCCAAGTCGTCCTCCCCCTCGAGCCGGGCTACTACCGGATCGGCGTCGAGGCGCGGGACCGCGCTTCCGGCCGACGGGCCGCGTACCGGACGAACCTCGAGCTCGAGCCGTACGATCGCTCGCCGTCGCTGAGCGACATCCAGTTCGCGAGCGGGATCGTCGAAAGCGAGGAGGGCGGGCGCTTCCGGAAGGGGCCGCTGCAGGTCGTGCCGCATCCGGCGCGGATATACCGGACGCCGTTTCCGCTCTCGATCTACTTCGAAATCTACGGGCTCGACCTCTCCGCGGACGGAATGGCGTACTACCGAGTCGAGTACCGGATCGCCGCGCTCGACAGGCGCCGCGCGGGGATGGTGATGGAGAGGACGCCGCCCGCCACGAGCTCCTCCTTCGAGACGAGCGGCTTCGGGGCCTCGCAGCCGCAGCGGCTCACGATCGCGACGGAAAACCTCCCGGAGGGCCGCTACCGCCTCGTCGTGACGGTGACCGACCGGCGCAGCTTCCGCGCGGCGAGCCGTTCCGAGGATTTCTCGATACTGAAATGAAACGCGAGGCGGGACGCGGTCCCGCCTCGCGCGTGTCTTCTCCGCCGGCGGCCGGATCCTCCGGTCTCAGGTCCCCTCTTCCCAGCTCGCGAGGTACCGTTTCTGCTTGTCGGTGAGCTCGTCGATGACGACGCCCATCGTCGCGAGCTTGAGCGAGGCGACCATGGCGTCTATCTCCCGCGGCACCGCGTAGACCTTCTTCTCGAGCGTCGCCGCGCCCGCGATGATGTGCTCGACCGAGAGGAGCTGATTCGCGAAGCTCATATCCATGACCATCGCCGGATGGCCCTCCGCGGCGGCGAGATTGATGAGGCGCCCCTCGCCGAGCAGGTTGATCTTCCGGCCGTCGCGAAGCACGTACTGCACGACGCTCTCGCGGACCGGCCGCTTCTCGACGGCCATATTCGCGAGCGCGGGGATGTCGATCTCGACGTTGAAATGTCCGGAGTTCGCGACGATGGCGCCGTCCTTCATCCGCTCGAAGTGCTCCGCGCGGACGATCGACGTGTCGCCGGTGACGGTCACGAAAATGTCGCCCGCGGATGCGGCCTCGAGGGAGGGCATCACCGTGTAGCCGTCCATCACGGCCTCGAGCGCCTTGAGCGGATCGACCTCGCAGACAATCACGTTCGCCCCCATGCCCTTCGCCCTCGTCGCCGTTCCGCGCCCGCACCAGCCGTAGCCGAAGACGACGACCCTGGATCCCGCGAAGAGCGTGTTGGTCGCGCGCAGGATGCCGTCGATCGTGCTCTGGCCGGTGCCGTAGCGGTTGTCGAAGAGGTGCTTCGTCTCGGCGTCGTTGATGGCGATGACGGGATAGGCGAGAACGCCGCTGCGTTCCATGCTCCGGAGCCTGATGACCCCCGTCGTCGTCTCCTCGGTGCCTCCCTTGATCGCGCTGAGGAGCTCGCGGCGATCCTTGTGGAGCATGCTCACGAGGTCGGCGCCGTCGTCCATCGTGACGACGGGCTTCGTGTCCAGCACGGCCTTGATGTGGCCGTAGTACCGGTCGCTGTCCTCGCCCTTCACGGCGAACGTCGGAATCCCCTCGTGCTTCACGAGCGAGGCGACGACGTCGTCCTGCGTGCTCAGCGGGTTGCTCGCGCACAGCGCCACCTCGGCGCCCCCGGCCTTGAGCGCGGCGGCGAGGTTCGCGGTCTCGGTCGTCACGTGGAGACACGCGGCGATCCGAACGCCCTCGAGCGGCTTCTCCCTCTCGAAGCGCTCCCGGATGCTGGCGCAGACGGGCATGTTTTCCCACGCCCATTCGATCCGCTTCTTTCCCGCGTCGGCCAGACTCAGATCCTTGCAGTCGTAATGCATCGTCCGTCCCCTTCCTGCTCGCCTTCGCGCGGCGCAGCGCCGCTATACTCTCGCCCGGATGGCGTCGACCATATCGAGCGCCTCCCACGTGAAATCCGGATCGGTGCGGCCAAAATGGCCGTACGCCGACGTCTTCCGGTAGATGCCCCGGCGGAGGTTCAGCCGCTCGATGATGCCGCGGGGGGTGAGATCGAACACGTCGCGGACGATCTTCGTGAGCTTCTCGTCCGACAGCGCGCCCGTGCCGAGCGTGTCGACCATGATGGAGAGCGGCTCCGCGATGCCGATCGCGTACGCGACCTGCACCTGGCACTCCTTCGCGAGCCCCGCGCCGACGATGTTCTTCGCGACGTGACGGGCCGCGTAACAAGCGGAGCGGTCGACCTTCGTCGGA
>JAGUZZ010000057.1:0-3910 GCA_020060525.1 bacterium
ACCTGCAGCGCGCGGTCTGCGTGCCCCTCACGATCGGCGATTCGGTCATCGGCGTCATCTACACCGACGCGAACCGCGTCTCGTCGGTTTTCGCGCCCGAGGATATGTCCGTCATAGGGGCCTTCGCCTCCCAGGCCGCGATCGCGATCGAGAACGCGAAGCTCCACGGCAAGCTCGTCGTCTCGCGGGAGAGCCTCGCGCAAGAGAATCTGCAGCTGCGCGAAGAGCTCTCGGGGCGCTACCAGTTCTCGGGCATCATCGGCCACAGCAAGACGATGCAGGAGATTTTCATCACGATTCAGAAGGTGGCCCCTCTCACGACGACGGTGCTCATACAGGGAGAGACCGGCACCGGCAAGGAACTCATCGCCCGGGCGATCCATTTCAACGGTCCCCGGAAGAACGGCCAGCTCGTCGCGATAAACTGCGGCGCCATGCCCCCGAATCTGCTCGAAAGCGAGCTGTTCGGGCACAAGAAAGGTGCCTTCACCGGCGCCACGAGCGACAAAGCGGGGCTCTTCGAGGCGGCGAGCGGCGGCACGATTTTCCTCGACGAGGTCGGCGAGATGCCGGCCGAGCTCCAGGTGAAGCTGCTGCGCGCCTTGCAGGAGGGCGAGATCAGGCGCGTCGGGGAGAACGCCGACCGCAAGGTCAACGTCCGCGTCATCGCGGCGACGAACCGCGATCTCAAGGAAGACGTGGCGAAGGGCCTGTTCCGCAGCGATCTCTACTACCGCCTCAACGTGGTGCCGATCACGATCCCGCCGCTGCGCGACCGGCGCGACGACATCATGCCGCTCGCCGAGCATTTTCTCAAAAAGTACGCGGCGAAGATGGGCAAGAGCGGCGTTTCGATCTCGTCCGACGCGATGAAGCTCCTTCTTCTCAGCGCGTGGCCCGGCAACGTGCGCGAGCTCGAGAACACGATCGAGCGCGGCCTCGCCCTCTGCGGCGACTCGAAGGTGCTGAAGGCCCCGCACTTCCCGCAGATCGGGGAGGGGGTCTCCGCCCTCGGGAACGTCGAGTCGGGACTTTCGCTCAAGGAGAGGCTCAAAACGCTCGAGCGGCAGATCATCATCGAAACGCTCGGGAGAACCGGCTGGCGGGTCAGCAAGGCCGCGGAACTCCTTGATGTTTCGCGTCAGCATCTCCATAATAAGATCCGCGAATACAATATCACGCTTCCGTAGTGCCGCGAGCCGGGCTTCATGCCGGAGCGCGGCCCGCCGCGGAGCGCTCCACCCGGACACGAGGCCCGTATGCGCGTACCCTTTTACTTCCATCACGAGTTCTCCTCGTACGACTTCGGACCGAGCCATCCGTTTCAGGGGAGCCGGTTCGCGCGCTTTCTCGACGAGCTCGGCCGCCGCTTTCCCGCGGTCCGCGAGCGCCTCGACATCCGGGAGGCCGAGGCGGCCTCCGACGATACGCTCGCCCTCGTCCACGATCTCTCCTACATCGAGCGGGTCGTCGCGCTCGAAAAGCGCCGCGGCTACCTCTCCCCCGACACGCAGCTTCTGCCGGGATCCGTGAAGGCCGCTCGTCTCATCGTCGGGGCCTCCGTCGCCGCGGCGCGCGAGGCGGCGCGAAGCGGCTTCGCGATGGGATTCGGCGGACTCCATCACGCCGGGCGCGACTTCGGCGAAGGGTTCTGCATCTTCAACGACGTGGCGGCCGCCGCAGCCGTTCTACTGCGGGATGGAATGGAGCGCATCGTCGTACTCGACACCGACGCCCATCAGGGGAACGGGACGATGGACATCTTCTCCGGAGATCCCCGCGTGCTCTTCGTCTCGATCCACCAGGATCCCCACACCCTGTACCCGGGGGTCGGCTTCGTCTCCGAGACGGGAAGCGGCGCGGGCGAAGGCTTCACCGTCAACATTCCGATGCCGATGCTCGCCGACGGCCCGCTCTACGAACGCGCGATGACCGAGATCGTCCACCCGCTCATCGACGAGTTCCGGCCGGAAGCGATCATTCGCAACGGCGGGAGCGACCCGCTCTACACCGACACGCTCACGAACCTCGGCCTCGACATCGACCAGCTGAGCGGCCTCATCCGGAGCGTCGCGGAGCACGCGCGGCGGAGCGGCGTTCCGCTCGTCGACCTCTTTCTCAGCGGGTATGGGCCGTACGTGAGCGAGGGATGGCTCGCGATCGTGCGGGGCGCGCTCGGCGAGACGATGCGCCTTGAGATTCCCGAGCGGCGCAGGTACGTCAGCCCCGAGCAGTACGCGAACATCGAGCAGTCCACGCGCATCATGCTCGACGAGCTCAAGCGGCGCCTCGCGCCGCGCTGGAAGATATTCTAGGCGCCGCCCGGCGGCGCGGGATCGGGATCCCGAAGGAGGGAGGCACGGCATGGAGCTCAAAACGGTCGCCGTCACGAAGCCGGCGGACGTGAACTTCATCCTCGGCCAGTCGCACTTCATCAAGACGGTGGAGGATCTGCACGAAACCGCCGTCGCGTCCGTGCCGGGGATCAAGTTCGGCGTCGCGTTCTGCGAGGCGTCGGGGCACTGTCTCGTCCGCTGGTCCGGAAACGACGACGAGATGATCGCGCTCGCGAGATCGAACGCCGAGGCGATCGCGGCAGGCCACACGTTCGTCCTCTTCATGCGCGACGCGTATCCGATCAATCTGCTCAACGCCGTGAAAGCGGTGCCCGAGGTCTGCGGTATCTTCTGCGCCACGGCGAACCCCGTGGAGGTGGTGATCGCCGAGAGCGCGCAGGGTCGCGGCATACTCGGCGTCATCGACGGCGAGCGCCCGAAAGGCGTCGAGGACGAGAGCGGACGCGCCTGGCGGCACGATCTCCTGCGCAGGTTCGGCTACAAGCTATAGGGGAAAACGTCCGAGCCGAGAGGCGCCCGGGCGGTTGATCGCCGGATAACGCTCCCCGCGTCGTCGGGGAGCGTTTTTATCCCCAGCCCCAGCCGCGCGGCTCGCTCCGAACGAGGGACCGGTGAAAGAGGAGCGCCGTCTCGGGCGGCACCTCGCCGCCGACGCGGGCGGTCAGCATGCTCTCGCCGCTGTATGAAATCTCCTCGTCGTCGGTTTCGCAGTACCGGAACCCGACCCGTTCGAAGAAGCGCAGCAGCATCGTCCGGTACTCGTACGCGTCGAGCCCGGCGGCCTTGAGATCCCAGTGCCACGAGAGCTCGCGCGAGATGACGATCTTCCGCTCGAAATGCGGATCCTCGAACGCGAACCGGAGGATCCCCCCGCCGACTCCCGACGAGCGCCACGGCCGCGCGACCTCGACCGAGCCGAGCTCGAGGAGAACGGGATCGTCGAGACCGCACCCGCTCCGGACGAGCGTCTCGTTGATCTCGAACCACCGCGTGCCGGGCTCGGCCGGAACGATCATGACGTATCCGACCACGGCGTGGTCGTGAACGGCGCAGACGAGCCGGTTGTCCTCGCCCTTCGTCGCGGCGGAGAGCAATTCGCGGGTCATGCGCGCGTCCCGGTCCCGGTAATGGAAAAACACGCCTAGCCCCTCGCCCATGGCGAGCGGGAAGATGTATTCGAACGGCGGATCGCGGACGAGGAGCACCTCTCCCCGCGGCGTCCGCAGCGTCCTTTCCGCCGCGACCTTCGAGCTCACGCGCAATCACCGGACTTTCCGACGCGCCGGATCCGTCCGCCGGATCCGGACACGATCATAGTACCACGGAGTACGGACCTTTGACTAGACTCGGGAGATTCCGAGCCGCTTCATGATGCCGAGGAGCGTCGTGCGTTTGAGCCCGAGCGACGCGGCCGCGCGCGTGCGGTTCCCGCCGCATTCGCGAAGAGCCGCTTCGATCCTCTCCCGGCGGAGCGCCCGCTCGTGCGAGCGGAGGTCCCCCGGAGCGGGCTCGGCGGGACGGGCGAGGGCGAGGATCGACGGGGAGAGATCGCC
>JAGUZZ010000126.1:0-3706 GCA_020060525.1 bacterium
GGGCGTGCCGATCCAGACGACCACCGGAGCCGCCCCGCCGCTCACGTCCGCCGTCCCCCGCGCCGTCCGCCGCGCCGCCTCGTACTTGGCCGGATCGACGACCGTCGGAAAGAGGAGCGTGCGCGGATTCCAGCGCGAGGCGTACGAGGCGAGATACTCGTTCCCCGCGAGCACGACGGAGGCGAGAGAGAGCGCCTCGGGGATCTTTCCGGCGAGGAAGCGCCTCGCGAGCGGATTGCGCGACTCCTCGTACCTGAGGTGTATCGCGTCGTCGATGTCGTGGACGACCGGAACGCCCGAGGCGGCGAGCCGCCGCTCGAGCACGGGCGGCGCGCCGGGCGCGAGCTCCTTCTGGACGAACACGGCGGCGTACCCGCGCGCCGCGGCCACGGCCCTCGCCCTCTCGCGGAAACGATACGCGTGGTAGAGGATCGATCTTCCCGTTCCGGCGAACAGCGCCTCGAGGTAGGAGTCGTCGTGGAGGCTCCGCACGTCGCAGCGGAAGCCGCGCGTCTCGAGGCTCGGAACGTACTGGAGAACGCGGTACCTGCTGCTCGGGCCGCGGCGGCCGTATTTCGTGAGAAAGAGAATGGCGGGATCGCCGGTCATCGGCTCACACCGCTCCCCCCGTCACGTCCGGGGACATACCATGTCCTCGACGAGACCGCACAGGATGTGCCCGAGGGTCATGTGCACCTCCTGTATGCGGGCGAAGTCGTCGTGCGGAACCACGACGGCGATATCGGCCGCGGCGGCGAGCTCGCCGCCCCCCTTGCCGGAGAACGCGAGCGCGTGGAGCCCGAGGCGCTTCGCCTCCTCGACCGCGCGGAGCACGTTCGGAGAGGCCCCGCTCGTCGAGAGCGCGAGCAGCACGTCCCCCTTCTCGCCGCGGCTCTCGATCTGCTTCGAGAAAACCTCGTCGAAGGAGAAATCGTTGGCGAGAGCCGTCACGACGGAGCTGTTCGTCGTGAGCGCGGAGGCCTTGTAGCCTGAGACCTTGTGGCGGAAACGGCCGACGAGCTCGCCGGCGATGTGCTGCGCGTCGGCGGCGGAGCCGCCGTTGCCGCAGGTGAAGACGACCCTCCCCGCGCGGATCGCCTTCGCGACGACGCCGGCCATGCGCACGAGCTTCGCCTCCTCCTCTTCGGGGAATCGCTCGAGCGTCCGGCGGAGGGCGTCGAGCTCGGCGCGGACCTTCTTCACGTATGGCGCGTTCTCTTGCATGGCGGCCTCAATTGTTCGTCGTGAGAATGAGGATGGATACGACGAGCGTCCCGGCGCTCAGCACCCCGCGGAAGACGTCCGCGAGGATCCGCGAATACCCGCGCTTCACGACGATCACGTCTCCGCGGTTCGGCAGATCGTCGCGGGAGACGTTCCGCGCCGACCCGTCCTTCGAGTAGACGACCACGCGGTTCACGCTCCCTTCCTTGGTGGGGCCCCCCGCGAGCCCGATGTACTGGACGATCGTGAGATCCCCCATGTACTCGAACTCTCCCGGATCGTTCACCTCTCCTCCGACGGTGACGGTCTTCGGAACGCGCGGGATCGCGAGGACGTCGCCGTCGTCGAGGAGCAGATTCTTCGCGGCGTTCGGCGGAAGGTAGTCGCGCAGGTTGAGCTGGATCACGCCGCCGCTGCGCTTGCCGACGTAGGCCGCCGCCAAATCGGCGTCGGCCGTGAAGCCGCCCGCCCGGACGAGGAGCTCGGCGAGCCCCTCGTTCTCGGCGAGGTAGATCCGTCCCGTGCGCTGGATAGCGCCCTCGGCGTACACGAACTTCCGGTACTTGAACCTGCTGAAAACGCCCACCTCGTCCTTGTCGACGAGCGTTTCGCCGAAACTCGCCGCGGGCACCGTCCGCGACCGCACGGAGCCGTTCGGCTGGACGCGAGCGAGGACGACGCTGTCGCCGAGGGCGTCGGTCGTGAATCCGCCCGCGATGTCGAGGAGATCGAGGATCGTCTCGTGCTCGAGGATCTCGTACCAGCCGGGCTTCTTGACCTCGCCGAAGATGGTCGCGTACCGCCCTTTCGGCGGGACGTGGATGCGGTCGCCGCTACGCAAGTAGGGATTGTTCTTGAAATCCCCCATTTTGAGGAAACGCTGCAGGTCGACTCCGACGAGCTCGCCGCCGCGCTCGACGGTGACGAGACGCGACGACCCGGAGATCGTGGCGCCTCCCGCCTTCGCGATCGCGTCGGTGACGCGCTCGACTCCCGACGCCTCGACCGCGCCCGGCTTCTCGACCTCGCCGGTCACGAAGACGCGCAGCCGGGCCGGCGTCTTGAGATAGCAGTAGAGGTCGACGTTCCGGAAGTGGCGCGAGATCGTCTCGGCGAGCGACGCGCGGAAGGCGTCGAGCGTGAGGCCGTCCGCCTTCACGGCGCCGATCTCGGGCAGAAAGACGTCTCCCTCGGGGAGCACGACCGCCACGAACGTTCTCGAATCGGGACCGACGACGCTCACGATGAGCTCGTCTCCCGGCCCGAGGACGTACTCGGACGGATCGACCGCCTGTTCGAGATACAGCGACGCCGCGGAAGCCGCCGCGGCGATCTGCGCGGCTTCCGCGGAGCTCTTGGGCTCTTCCTTCTGCGCCGTCGCGCGCCCGAGAACGTCCCGCGGCCCGAGCGTTTGCGCGGCGCTCCGGCCCGGCGCCGCGCACGCGAGCAGAGCGATTACGATGAAGGCTCCAGTCATTCTCATTTCGAACTCCGTGGGTTTTTCATCCGCTGACCGCCGCATCCGCCGCGCCCCGCCGCCCCGCGGCGGCCGCGGCGCCGCTTATTTCGAGAGAAGCCGTCTGACGGCGGCGCCGGCGGCTTCGAACACGCGATCGACGCTCTCGAGATCCTTCGTGCCGAGCTGGGCGAGGTGCTTCTTGCCGCCCCCGCCTCCTCCCGCCACGGGCCCGAGCTCGCGAACGAGGGCGTCGGCGGCGACGCCGCGCTCGACGAGATCGTCGCTCACGGCGACGATGTACTGCATCTTCTCGTTGAGCTCGGCGGCGAGCACCGCAACCCCGCCCGCGACCTTGCCCCGGAACGCGTCCGCCTGGTTGCGGAGCGCTCCGAGATCCTTCACGTCGAGCCGCCCGACGGCGACGAGAACGCCGTCCACGCGCGCGCCCGAGGCGATGATCCGGTCGAGCGCGTCTCCCGCGCCCCCCTTCTCCGCCCGCTTGATCTCGCGGCGCAGCGCGTCCGTCTCGGCCGCGAGGGCGCGCACGCGGGCGAAAACCTCGCCGCGCGAGACGCGGAGCAGCTCGGCGATCTCATCCTGTCCCTCCATGAGGGCGTGCACGTGCCGCAGCGCCGCGGTCCCCGTCACGGCCTCGATCCGCCGCACGCCCGCCGCCACGCCGCTCTCGGCGACGACGAGGAAGAGGCCGATCTGGCCGGTGTTCCAGAGATGCGTCCCGCCGCAGAGCTCCGCGGAGACCCCCTCCACGCGCACGACGCGCACGCGCTCGCCGTATTTCTCGTCGAAGAGCGCCGTCACGCCGCTCGCGACCGCTTCGCGGTATCCCATCGATTCCGTGCGGACCTCGGCGGCGTCGCGCACCCAGCCGTTCACGCGCCGCTCGATCTCGCGCAGCGCCTCGCGCGGAACGGGCTCGTAGTGGTTGAAATCGAACCGCAGCCGGTCCGCCTCGACGAGCGAACCCGCCTGCGCGACGTGGCCGCCGACGACCGCGCGCAGCGC
>JAGUZZ010000277.1:0-10142 GCA_020060525.1 bacterium
CCGCGCGCTTCGCCGGCGCTGAGGGCCGCGCCGCGCGTTTCGGCGGCCGTGCCTTTGTAGCGGGACGCTTCTTCGCCGCGCCTTTCGCCGGCGCCGCTTTCTTCGCGCGGCCCGCACGAACCTTCTTCCTCTTCGCGTTCGCCATCTCCAACCTCTCTTGCCGCAGAGCCGTCGGCGACTAGTTGGCCGGATCGAGGACGACGACCGTCGTCTTCTCCGGCAGTTTCTCCTTCGTCAAGACGATCTCGCTCGAGCCCGCCTTTTCGACGGTCTTCATGAGCTTCGTAAACGAATCGACCGTGGCGATCGGAAAATCGACCTTCGACGTCTTGTAGTGCATCGGCACGACGATCTTCGGCGCGAACTCCTTCACGATCGCGGCCGCCTGCGCGGCGTCGATCGTGTAATAGCCGCCGACCGGTATCATCATGACGTCGACGCCGACGAGCTTCGGCAGCTCCTTCGCCGTGACCGGGTGGCCGAGATCTCCGAGATGCGCGACGCGGAAACCGTCGGCCTCGACGATCGAGACGAGGTTCGCGCCGCGCTTCTTCCCCTTCGCGTCGTCATGGAAGGTCGCGAACGATTCGACGACGACGACGCCGAAGGTCCCCTTCCCCGCCGCGTTCACCTTGTTCTTCGACCGCGCCAGGACCGCCTCGCACGTATGGTCCGCGTGATCGTGGCTCGTTATCGCGACGTCGAAATCGCCCCGGATGGCGTCGCACGCGAGCGTCTCGAATGCGCCGGCGGTGTAGGGATCGAAGACGATCTTCGCGCCGGCGGCCGTGGTGAGCTCGAACGCCGCGTGGCCGAGATATTTCAGCTTCATGGCAGCATCCCCCGCGAATGAGGTTCCCGAAACGAATATCGCCGCGGCGAGAACGGCCGCGAAGGTCGATTGCACGTTCAGAGGGGCCTCCCGGCAAAAAAATGGAGAACTCGCTGGAACAGGCTCTGTTCCCGGTTCTCCATAACGTGGCTCCTGTGTGGAGGAAGATCTATTTGCCGTACACGCTCACGCGCTTCTTCGAACGGCCGAAGCGCTCGAAGGTGACCACGCCGTCGACGAGCGCGTACAGCGTGTCGTCCTTGCCCTTGCCGACGTTCGTGCCCGGATGGATCCGCGTGCCTCGCTGGCGTATGATGATCGTTCCCGCGTTGATCGTCTGGCCGGAATACCGCTTCACGCCGAGCCGCTGACCGTTGCTGTCGCGGCCGTTCTTGGAGCTTCCGACTCCCTTTTTATGCGCCATTGAAGCTCAACTCCTCGCAACGCGGCCCTCAGGCCGACACTTCCTTGATCCTGATGCGCGTATATTCCTGAACGTGTCCCTGCGTCCTCCGGTACCCTTTGCGCCGCCGCATCTTGTACATGAGGATCTTGTCGGCGCGCCGATGTCCGATGACCTCGCCCGTGACCGTGACGCCTTCGAGGCGCGGCCGCCCGACGCGGATCTCCGTGCCGTCGGAATAGGCGAGAACCTCGTCGCAACGGATGAGACTCCCCGCCTCGACGTCGAGACGCGGAACGTCCACGACCTCGTCCGGCCTCGCAATAATCTGTTTTCCCGCAACGCGAACGACCGCGTACATCGATACCCTCCTGGTCAACTCCAAAAGAGATATATTGATAGCAAACGGGACACCCCAAGTCAAGGGCAAAAACCCTTTTTGCGGCCGAAGGCCGGCATGGGGAACGCGCGGGCTCGCTTCGTGTTGAAAGGATATGAGAGCTGCCCGGCGAAAATGTGCGGCGTCCAAGCTCGTTCGCGCGGTCTTGCCTGCCCTCATCCTCGCCTTCTCCCTCGCGCCGGAGGCGCTCGGCGGCGGAGCGCGCGTATTCGAAATCCCCTCGGTCGCGCTTCGGGAAACGAGGGTCGTAAAGGCGTTTCTGCCCAACGGGTACGAGGATTCCGGGGAGCGGCTTCCCGTGCTCTACAAGCTCGACGGAGAATGGGACTCCCCGGCTTTCTCCCTCGCCCTCGAGCGGCTCGCCCGCGAGGGGCGCATCCCGCGCATGATCCTCGTCGCCGTCGAGAACACGGACCGGCACCGCGACATGACCCCGACCCGCGTCGCGGGACACTCGCGGACGGGCGAGGCGGATAATTTTCTCGATTTTTTCCGACGTGAGCTCATTCCCTTCATAGACGCCCGCCTGCGCACGACGTCCGAGCGGTTTCTATTCGGGCATTCGCTCGCGGGGCTTTTCACCGTCTACGCCTTCCTCTCGGCGCCCGATCTCTTCGACGGATATATAGCGACGAGCCCGAGCCTTCCGCACGATCTGAAGAAGCTCGTCTTTCTGGCGGTCGATTCGTTCGAGCGAGAAGGCTTCGCGGGAAGGACTCTCTACCTCGCGACGGGAACCGAGGATCTCGACGGGTATCTCGACGCGGCCCGGGCGTTCGCCGGCTATCTCGACGCGAACGCCCCGGAGGGGCTCCGCTGGAGGTTCGACGCGCTCGAGGGCGAGGATCACCGCACCACCCCGTACGCCGCGCTCGACACGGCGCTCATCTTCCTCCGCGCGAAAACGATCGAATAGCGGGGGCGGCCGCCGAGGGCGGCGCGTCGCCGTCTGGCCTCCCCTGAACGGGAGGTTGCCGTTAGGGAAGCCCGATTGCGCGCAGTATCCGGGGAAAGCGGGGATCGGCGCGGAGCGGAGCGAGCATCGGATCGACGTTCAAGGTCATCACGATCCAGGTCTGACGACTCTCCACTCCGCGTTCTATCCAGTCGAAGGCGCCGTCCGCGTCCCCGAGCTGCGCCGCGAGCCGCGCGACGCTTTCCGAACCCATGCGCTCGCTGACGCCCCGGGCGCGAAGGTCGTCCACGATCTTTTTCGCTTGATCGGGCTCGCCGGACTTCAGCGCCAGCAGACCGTCGTAAAACAACCTGTATTCCTCGTTCTTAATCATGGGCATTATCCGCTTGTGCAGCGTTCTCAATTCGGACACGTTCCCCTCCAAGAACGCGACGTTGATGAGCGCCGCGTATCCGAACGAGACCTGCGGAAAAAGCGATACGAGCCGGTTCCCCAACTCCCGCGCGCGTCCGAGATCGCCGGTGGCGGTGGCTCCGTACGCTCCGAGCACGAGCGTCGCGGCCCCGAGCGGATCGAGCGCGAGCGCCCGGTCGTATTCCCGCATCGCCTCCTCGCGCCTTTTCAGAGAGAGCAGGAGATTGCCGTAATAGCAATGAGCGATCGAGTAGCCCGGATTGCTTTCGATGGCACGCTTGAAAGAACGCTCCGCGCCGGCGAAATCCCAGTCATGGAAAAATTGTACGTCCGCCAGCAGCGTATGCGCCTCGGCGAGCGTCGGATCGATCTCGAGCGCGCGCTGCGCCCAGAACCGCACCTTCGGCCATGCCTCCGAACCGGGGAGCAGGCCGACGGCGAACATGTCGTCGTATATCCCGGCGATACCAGCGCACGCCAGCGCGAAGCGGGGCTCGATCTCGAGCGCCTGTTCGAAGAGCTCGATCCCCCGGAGCTGACTCTCGCGGGTAAATAAGCTCCCTTCGAACCGGCCCCTGAGGTAGAGATCCTGGGCCCGCGCGTCGATCTTTTCCGCGTTCTCGAGCTCGCGCGCTTCCGCCGGCGAGAGAACGACTCTGATTTCGCGGGCGATGGCCTGCGCGACCTCTTTCTGGAGCACGAGCACGTCCCCCAGATCGCGGTCGTGGCTGTCCGCCCAGAGGTGCCGATCCGTCTTCGCTTCGATGAGCTGCGCCGTGACACGGACGCGTTTTCCCGCGAGCTGCGTCGAGCCTTCGATGACGGCGTCGACGCCGAGCTCGCGGGCGATCTCTGGAAGGGATTTCTTCGTATCCCTGTACCGCTCGACGGAGGTTTTCGATATAACGCGGAGCGCCTTGATCTTCGAAAGCTCGGTAATGATCGCCTCGGTCATTCCGTCGGCGACGTATTCCTGCTCCGGATCCTTCGCGATATTATCGAGCGGAAGAACCGCGATCGACTCGATCTGCCCTCCCCCTGGAGGAGCGGCGGCCATCTTCCAGATGACGAACGCCGCCGCGACGGCCGCGCACGAGCCGAGAACCGCCGCGAGACGCCCGCGCCTCCCCATGCCGCGCGGCCTCGCCGCCGGGGCAAGCTCGCGCATGACGGCGTACAGATCGTCGAGCATCTCGGCCGCCGTGTGATACCGTTCGTCGCGGTCCTTCGCGAGCGCGCGACGCACGACGGCGTCGAGGGAGTGTGGCGCGCCCGGGCGCTCGCGCGACGGCGGCTCGGGATCGTCGTGCAGGATCGAGTACATCACCGTCTGTTCGTACTCGCCTCCGAAGGGCCGCCGGCCGGTGAGCATCTCGTAGAGTATCACTCCGAGCGACCAGATATCGGTCCGCTGATCGACGTCCTCCCCTCGCACCTGTTCCGGCGACATATAGGCTACGGTACCCAAGGTCGTTCCCCTCCGCGTGATATCCGCCGCCCGTCGCGATTTCGCGAGACCGAAGTCCGTAATTTTCACCAGGCCCTTGGAGGTGAGCATGACGTTCGCGGATTTGATATCCCGGTGAACGACGCCCTGCTCGTGCGCCTCGCGGAGCCCTTCAGCGATGTGGATGGCGGTCTCGACCGCGGCGGTGACGTCGAACGGCCGTTCGAGGAGGGCATCCTCGAGCGTTCGTCCCTCGATATATTCCATCACGATGTAGAGACGCCCGTCGGTTTCGTCGATTTCGTGGACCGTGCAGATGCTCGGATGGTTGAGGGCTCCGGCGAATTGAGCTTCGTGCAGAAACCGCGCCTTGTCTTCGTCGTGCCCTATCGCTTCGAGGGAGAGGAACTTGAGGGCCACCGGCCGGACGAGCTTCGTATCGTCGGCGCGGTAAACGACCCCCCTTCCGCCTCGCCCCAGCTCGGCGATGATATGATAATGGGCGATCGTTTTGCCGACGAGCGATTCCATCCGGCGAGCCTCCGCAATCGGAGCCCCTATCACCAATGCCGATAAATCATTATAGAGGCATTCGCGTATAGAATGCAATCCTGCTCGGCGGTTATTATGCGCGGCGACTGACTTTCGGGTTGATGCCTTATCGTATCTTATGATACAATAAGACATTATAAATAAATTTAGAGACCTTCTAAAGAAAGGGAAGTCCTTATGCCGAGAAGACTCCTGCTGCTTGGGTTCGCGCTTCCTGTTCTCGCCTTGTGTGTTCCACATGACGCCGCGGCCGTCTGGTCCGCCTTGGGCGCACAGCTCCCATCGAACGTCATGGGCGGGGGTCAGGTATCGGCGGTGCTCGACGGATCGGGCGGCGCCATCTACGCCCTCTGGACGTACAACCAGCAAACCGGCGAGCAGGACATCGGCGCCCAGCGCGTCGACGCCGAGGGGAACGTCCTCTGGGGGGCATCCGGCGTCGTGGTCTGCGCGGCGGCCGGCAACCAGGCCTCGCCCGTCATAGCGACCGACATGGCGGGCGGAGCGATAATCGCTTGGAACGATTTGCGCAGCGGAAGCACGAGGACCTACATCCAGCGGATCGATTCGAACGGCAACGCCCTCTGGGCCGCGGACGGCGTCGCCATCGAATGCGATTCGACGTCCTTCTACGACCCGCGGATCGTCTCGGACGGCGCGGGGGGAGCCATCGTCGCGTGCATCGCCTATCGATCCGGCAGCGATATCCTCGCCCAGCGTTTCGACGCGTCGGGGAACGCCCTCTGGGCGGCTGGAGGAGTCCCCGTCTGCGCCGCGGCGGGCAACCAGTTCGGCCACCGCGCGGCCCCCGACGGCGCGGGCGGCATCATCGTATGCTGGCTCGACAGGAGAGTGTCGAGCATAAACGACGTGTACGCGCAGCGCATCGACGGGGCGGGCTCGGAGAGGTGGACGGCGGGCGGCGTCGCGCTCTACGTCTCGCCGGCCAAGGAAGAGTTCAATCCCGTCATCGAGGAGGACGGATTCGGGGGCGCCATCGTGGCGTGGGAGGATTACCGCAATGGCGTCGCGTATGACGTGACCTGCGACATCTATGCGAGCCGGCTCGACTCTCTCGGCAATTTCCTCTGGGGAACCTCCGGTTCCCCCGTCGTCGTCGGGTCGTACCGGGACGAGAAGAACGCCGGGATCGTCCCGGACGGAAGCGGCGGCGCCCTCTTCAAGTTCGATGCGAGCTCGAGCATCTGGATGCAGTCGCTCGACGCGGCGGGCGCCCAACGATGGACGACGCCGCTCCAAGTCAGCCCCACGGGAAGCAATCAAGCGAACTCGGTCATATGCGGCGACGGCGCCGGCGGTGCCGTCGCGGCGTGGCGAGACGATCGCATCGGCGCTTCGAAAGCCGGCATTTACGCCCAGCGCGTCGATACGTCGAAGACGTGCTATTGGACGGCCTACGGCACGCCTTTCATAGTCGAGTCGACAAGCTCCGCGGTGAACATTCTGGGCATGGGCGATGGGAACGCCTTTATAGCGTGGGGGCGGCAGACCGACAGCGCGGTGTTCGTGCGGCGCATAGAGGGCGAGCACGGCGCGGGCGGCTTCGCGGAGGCCCGGGTAACCGGCGTTTCCGATGTTCCGGCCGACGAGGGAGGCCTCCTGCGCGTCGCGCTGCGCGCATCCGATCTCGACAACGCGGCGGAACCGATCTACCCGATTTCGACGTACGCTCTGTGGCAGCGCGTGGACGATCCGGCTCTTCTCGCCGATCTCGCCGCCTCCGACTCGGTCCGGAGCGGCCCCGAGGAGAAGCTCGGCGCGGCGCCGGCGGGCTGCTCGCTTCTCACGCTCGCCGGGAAAACGTACCTCTCCGCTGCGGGTCCCGCGGCGACGAGCATGCCGCCCGGCTCGTGGGAGCTCATCGCGAGCGTGCCGGCGCTGCAAGCGTCTGAGTACCTCGTCCGCGCGACGACGGTCACGGATTCCTCTGCCGCGGGGACGCCGTGGTCCGTCTACGTGGCCACGGCGCATTCCACCACGGCCTCGGTCTGGTGGACGAGCGCGCCGGACAGCGGTTACTCGGTCGACAACCTCGCCCCCTCCCAACCCTCGGCTCTCGCGGGCGAGCAGAGCTACGATCCCGCGGGTCTCTCGCTCTCGTGGAGCGCGAATTCGGAGCGCGACCTCAAGTGCTACGCCGTCTACCGCGGAACGAGCGCCGATTTCGCGCCGTCCGCTGAAAACCGCGTCGGCTCGCCCGCCGAGCCGTCGTTCTTCGACACCGAGTGGCGATGGGACGCGGGGTATTACTACAAGGTCTCCGCCGTGGACGTGCACGATAACGAAAGCCCTCGCGCCGTGCTCGGGCCGGACGGCGTGACGGGCGTCGAAACGCCGGAGGCCGTGCGCGTCACGCGCCTCCATCAGAACGTCCCGAATCCGTTCAATCCCTCGACCGATATCAGGTTCGATCTCAAGGAGCGGGGGGTCGTGTCGCTCCGCGTGTACGACGCCTCCGGCAGGCTGATCCGCGAGCTGGCGGGCGGCGAGAGGGCGGCGGGACGATACGTCGAGACCTGGGACGGCCGGGACGACGCGGGCCGGAGCGTGGCGAGCGGCGTGTATTTCTGCAGGCTCGAGACGGGATCGCACACGAGCGCGAAGAAGATGCTGCTCCTGCGGTAGACGCCACCCGCGGCCGCGCGACCCGCTCGCGCGGCGAACGAGCGAATCACTCGGGCGCGTCGACGGCTACGCTCTCGGCGCGCCCCGTCTCTTCCCCGCGGTATTCGAGAAGATCCCCCGGCTGGCATCCGAGCTCGCGGCATATCGCCTCGAGCGTCGTGAACCTGATCGCGCGCGCGCGACCCTGTTTCAGGATCGAGAGGTTCGCGATCGTGATGCCGACGCGCTCGGCGAGATCGGTGAGCCTCATCTTGCGTTTGGCGAGCTCCACGTCGAGATTCACTACGATCGGCATATCGACCTCACACCGTGAGATTCTGGTCTTCCTGAAGCCTGTTGCCGGCGCGGAACACCTCGGAGACCGCGAGCACGACGAAGCCGCCGAAGATGAGACCGAGGCTCAAATCCTGAGCTATGAGGAGCCGCCACGGCAACCGCGCCCCCGGGATAATGACGTCGTCGTAGAAGACGGCGAACGACACGATCGTATAGAGGATCTTGAAGATCCCGCCGCCGGCCATGCAGAGCCCGACGATCCGCAACCGCCGCGCGTTCTCCGGCGCGAAGGGATTGCCCGCGCCCACGTCCTCGAAGACGTTCGCGAGCTCCCGCACGCCGATAAAAAAGAGCAGCCACAGAATAAAGAGATGGAAATAGACGGCGAAGACGATATCCCGCGGCATGTTGAGCCACGTGAAGACCCCGTAGACCTCGTGCAGCCGGAACCGCACCGCGCCGGTCCGCGATTCGTGGACCGATTCGGCGATCCGCTCCTCGAACGCGGGCATGACGTAGACGTTCGAGGCGATGTTCGCGCCGAGGTCGTCCGCGTGCGTCAGGGCGTACACGAACGATCCCACGAGGTAGAGCAGCACGACGATGCTCGCGGCGAAGGCGAGATAGATGCCCGCCCTCACGATCCCCGTGACGGGGCGAAGATCGGCGAATTTCATTGCATCCTCCTTGCGCCTCCCGTGCCCTCGCCAGCCGGGAAGGTCTGAATGCGATCCCTACCTGCCGCCGTCCGCGCGGCATTCGAACCGTTCCGGATACCGGGCGAGATAGTCTTGCGCCTCCGCGGAAAGGCTCATGAAGCTCTCCTCCGCGTACCGCTTGAACGTGCGGCCGATGAGGTCCCTGTTGAGCTCGGTCGTCCAGCGAACGAGGCGTCCGGCGACATCCCCCTCGATCTCCGTCTCGAGATCAAGCATGAGCGCGGGCGACTCGCACGAGAAATCGCACCGTTCGAGCTTCAGGATCCGGATATCCGGCCTGCCGACGGTCCTGAAACGTACGACGCGCCTCTCCATGTCGTACACGATGCTCCATACCGTGCGGTCTCCCTGCGAAACGGTCTCGAGAGCGTCGAAGGCGTAGGGCACGAGCTTCTTCGAGCGCACCGACCTCGCGTCGCGAACGATGCGGGCGCAGGTCACGAAACGATCGAGCGACTCCCATCCGCCGGCGGCCCGCTCCCTTCCGCCGAACCCCTCGTGCCGAGAGAGGCAGGCGAGGGATTCGTCGTACGTGTGGTTCGTGAGCGCCGGCACGGGAAGCGACTCGGCGCGCCGGTACACGAGGGCGCCGTCGAGAAACTCGATCGTCGCGGCGTCCCCGTCTCTGTCGGCGACGAAGAAATGGACCGGTTTCCCCGTCGGCTCGATCCGTATGACGCCGTCGGTCGCGAGCACATCGGCGACGGTGGCGCAGTTGTCGAGCTGGTACTGTATCCACTGGAGCTCGGAGATCGCCGCGCGATCGTCGGGCGCCGGATATTTCGTCGAGTCGAGCCACATGATCTCGACGACGAGCCCCGCCTCGTTCATACCGCCGTTCGGGTACTCGCGCGCCACCTGATTGAAGCTCACGCTCCCGTACCGCGAGACCCATTTCGCGGGGTTCCGCGACCCGAGCGCGAGGGCGAACTTGGCGACGCCGCGCTTATTGACCATGAGGCGCCCCTCGCTTACCCTGAAGTCGTAATTTTTCCCGAAAACGATCTCCCTACCCTGTCTGATAAGAAAGGTCGAGCACGGGAGCGCATCGGCGGGCAGGAGCATCGAGACGAGAAAGAGCGCTATCGCGGGAAAAAGAGCAATGCTTCGTGAAATCATGGCCATCTACCCCCCCTGATTTCTTCGTTAAGGGAAGTGTATGGCCAAAACTATCGAATGTCAAGATTAATTTATTGAATAACGATATTATTTTATCGAATTATGGTGGGGGCCCTATTGGTTAGCTCCGAGACTTTGCCATTATTGAAGATAGAGAGATTTTATGGATCCCCACGTGGAAGCTTCGACGGCGTCGAGGCGGCACCAGTTGAAATACATATTCCGCCACACCGTCGCCGGATAGAGGGGATACCCGGGCTCGCAGGATGCATACCGGACCGCGGGAAGGCCCGGGGCGGGCACGATATCGGCCTCGCTCGGATCCGACGTCATGAGAAAAACATCCTGCCGCCATATCAATATCCATTCACCGAACCGGCATTGCAGAAAACGGTACGCGTAGAACGGCTCGACGAGG
>JAGUZZ010000012.1:0-12319 GCA_020060525.1 bacterium
GACGGCCAAGGAGACGAACGGTCATGTTCAACGAGAACCTCTTCACGTATCTTGAGAAGACCGATCCCGAGATCATGGACGCGATGCGGATGGAGCTCGCCCGCCAGCAAGGGCAGCTCGAGCTCATCGCGAGCGAGAACTTCGCGAGCCGCGCCGTGCTCGCGGCCCTCAGCAATCCGATGCAGAACAAGTATGCCGAAGGGTATCCGGGCAAGCGCTATTACGGCGGCTGCGAGTTCGTCGACCGGGCCGAGACCCTCGCCCGCGACAGGGCGAAGGAGCTCTTCGGCGCGGAGCACGCGAACGTCCAGCCCCACTCGGGGACGCAGGCCAACATCACGGCGTACCTCGCCTTCCTCAAGCCGGGCGACACGATCATGGGGCTCAGCCTCTCGCACGGCGGGCATCTCTCGCACGGCCACCCGATAAACTTCTCCGGGATCTTCTTCAAGGTCGTTCCCTACGAGGTCGACCCCTCGACGAAGACGCTGAACTACGACGCGATCGAGAAGACGGCGCTCGCGGAGCGCCCCAAAATGATCGTCACGGGCGCGAGCGCGTACCCGCGCGTGTGGGATTTCGAGCGGCTGCGCCGGATCTGCGACAAGGCCGGCGCGCTGCTGCTCGTCGACATGGCGCACATAGCCGGGCTCGTCGCCGCGAAGATCCATCCCGATCCCGTGCCGTACGCGGACGTCGTCACTTCGACGACGCACAAGACCCTCCGCGGACCTCGCGGCGGACTCATCCTGTGCCCCGAAAAGTACGCCAAGGAGATCGACAAGCTCAACTTCCCCGGGAATCAGGGCGGTCCCTTCATGCACGTCATCGCGGCGAAGGCGGTCTGCTTCAAGGAGGCTCTCTCCGAGGAGTTTCGCGCCTACCAGCGGCAGGTCGTCGCGAACTCGAAGAAGCTCGCGGCGACGATCATGGCCGCGGGGTTCGACGTCGTGACCGGCGGCACCGACAACCATCTCTTCCTCGTGGACCTCACGAACCGCGGCCTCACGGGCAAGGACGCCGAGAAGGCGCTCGAGCGGGCCGGCATGACGGTCAACAAGAACACCGTGCCCTTCGATCAGAAGAGCCCCTTCGTCACCTCAGGCATCCGCGTCGGCACCCCCGCTCTCACGACGCGCGGCATGAAGGAGGCCGAAATGGAGGAGCTCGGAGGTCTCATGGCCCGGGTCCTCGCCGACCTGGCGAACGAGAAGACGATCGCCGCGGTTCGCGAGGCGACGGCGTCGCTCGCGAAGCGTTTTCCTCTCTACACGGACTGACGCCGCGTAGTACAATGGGCCGCGAACCCCTTTCGGGGACGTGCGGATGAGCAGACCGACCTGGGACGAATACTTCATGAAGATCGCGCACCTCGTCGCGGAACGGTCGACGTGCATGCGGAGGCGCGTCGGAGCGATCATCGTCAAGGACAAGCGCATCGTGTCGACCGGCTACAACGGCGCCCCGCGGGGCCTCCGGCACTGCCTCGAGGTCGGCTGCCTGCGCGAGCGGATGGGCATCCCCTCGGGCGAGCGGCAGGAGCTCTGCCGCGGCGCCCACGCCGAGCAGAACGCCATCATTCAGGCGGCCTCGAGCGGCGGGAGCATGGAGGGCGCGACGATGTACTGCACGACCGCTCCGTGTTCGACCTGTTCGAAGATGATCATCAACGCCGGCATCAGGCGCCTCGTGCTCGGCGGGCGCTATCCCGACTCCCTCGGCGAGACGCTCGTCGCCGAAGCCGGCATCGAAACGGTGTACCAGGTTCTCGAGCCGCGGCCGTAGCCGCGGGAGGAGGAATCGCGGTGCGCTGCCCTTCCTGCGGACACGAGGAAGACCGTGTCGTCGACAGCCGCGCGACGAAGGAAAACTCCGCCGTGCGCCGCCGCCGCGAGTGCCTCGAGTGCGGCCAGCGGTTCACGACCTACGAATATATCGAGCACACGCCCGTCATGGTCGTCAAGAAGGACGGACGGCGCGAACCGTACAGCAGGGAGAAGATTCTCGCCGGGTGTCTGCGCGCGTGCGAGAAGCGCCCCGTTTCGCGCGAGGCGCTCGACAAGCTCGTCTCGGATCTCGAGGCCTCGATCGGGGGGCGCGCGCGCGACGAGATCCCGACATCCGAGATCGGCAACGAAGTGATGCGGCTGCTGGCGGCGCTCGACCAGGTCGCCTACGTGCGGTTCGCCTCGGTCTACCGGGAATTCAAGGACGTCACGCAGTTCATGGACGAGCTGCGGAGTCTTCTCGAACGGAAGTAAAGGAGGTAGCGAGATGGTGCGTTGCATGCGTCACGGTTCGGCGCGCATCCTCGTTGCGTGCGCCCTCGTTTCGATCGCGGCCGGCGCGATCGCGTTCGCGGCGTTCGGGCAAGACAAGAGGGAATGCCAGCTCTGCTTCGCCCCCCCGACAGCGCGGTTTTTCACTACAAGATCTTCAGCCAGGACGACCAGAGTTTCCGCGGCGGGAGCGCCACGCTCAACCAGACCGCGGAGATCGATCTCAAGATGAGCGGCAGGGACGAGGACGGCAACACGATCACGGACATCAAGTTCGGCAAGCTCACCTCGAGCCTCGTGAGCAACAACCAGCTCATGGAATGGGAGCCGCCCGTCAAGCTCGAGGGCAGGACGATCCGCGCGTTCGTCAGCCGCAAGGGCAAGATCGTCGACGTCAAGGCGCTCGGCAACATCCCGGGGATCGGCGGCTCGCGCGAGCTCCTCGAGATCGTCGAACCGTGGTTCGTGAGACTGCCCGATTCGAGCTTCGCCGTCGGTGACACGTGGACGCGCGAGATCCTCGAGGGCGTAAAGGAGGGGCAGGAACCGGACCGCGCCGGCCGGGCGGTGTACACCCTCAAGAAGCTCGAAAAGAAGGGCGGCATCGAGGTCGCCGTCATCGAGGCCAAGATCAACGCCAAGCTCAACCGCGAGACGCCCGTGGGCATCCTCGTCGGGACCGAGAAGACCGATCTCAAGGCTTCCGTCGCCATCGGGAGCGGCCACATCGTCGAGCTCAAGCGCGTCATGGAGGTCAAGGGCGACGTCATCGCCCGAGACGAGCTCACGAACAAGGAAACGAAGAGGGAAACGGCGATCGTCTCGACGTACGAGGCCAAGCTGCAGAAATAGGGCGCGTGACTGGGGAGCGGACAACACCTGACGACGGGAAGCGGGCCGAGCCGCTTCGAGAGATGCGTTTCCTCGATCATCTCGAAGAGCTGCGATCCGCGCTCTTCGCGTCGGCGCTCGCGTGGGTCGGCGCATCGATCGTCCTCTGGTTCTTCTCGGGCCGGGTGCTCGATTTCCTGATCCGGGCCGTCCCCGTCGAAAACCTCTACTTCATGTCCCCCGTCGAGGCCTTCATGATCCGGATGAAGCTCTCCTTCATCCTCGGATTCCTCGCCTCGTTCCCGTACATATTCCTGCGGGTGTGGCGGTTCGTGTCGCCGGGTCTCTTTTCGCGCGAGCGGCGGATCGTGCTGCCCGTCGTCGTCTCCTCGGTCTCGCTCTTTTACGGGGGGCTCGCATTCGCGTATTTCGTCATGATCCCCATCGTCATCTCGTTCTTCATCACGTTCGGCACCGACCGGCTCCAGCCGCTTCTCTCGATCGAGCGCTACTTCGCCTTCGTCTGGCGGCTCTGCTTCGCCTTCGGAGCCGTCTTCCAGATGCCGATCGTCATCGTCGCGCTCTCCTGGGCCGGCGTTCTCTCGGCGCGGTCGCTGCTCCGGCAGTGGCGGTTCGTGATTCTGATCATTTTCATCGTCGCCGCCGTCTTTACGCCCCCCGATCCGGTATCGCAGATCTTCATGGCCGTTCCTCTGTGCGCGCTCTACGTCGTGAGCACGGCCCTCGCCTTCCTCATCGAGCGGCGGCGGGAGAGGCGGAGGTCTCATTGACAGGGGGTGGTAATCATGGTAGATTCCTCTTTACGTGTCCGCGAGGCCCCCTGACCAGAAAGAGCACCCTAGCAGGATCTCGATGAACCGGTCCGACATCAAGAAGCTGCCGCCGATCCAGTCGCTCGTCCGCGAGGAGCTCGAGCTTCTCGAGGGAAGGCTTCAGGAGATCCTCAGCTCGGACGTTCCGCTGCTCGACCACATCTGCCGTTATCTGAACGAAAAGCCGGGGAAGCGGATCCGTCCGACCGTCCTCTTTCTCGCGGCGCGCAGCGCCGGCACGCCGGACGGGAAGCTCGTCACGGCGGGTCTCGCCGTCGAGCTCGTCCACACGGCGACCCTCATACACGACGACATCATCGACGACCACCGCGTGCGGCGGGGGCGGCCGACCGTCTACGCCCGCTGGGGGGCGGACGCGGCGACGCTCACCGGGGATTATCTCTACTCGATGGCCTTCGCGCGGCTCGCCGAAGCCGGCATGTACGACGTCATGAATATCCTCGCGCGGGTCACGCACGACATGTCGGTGGGTGAGCTCCTGCAGCTCGAGCTCCGGCGGAACCTCGACCTCAGCGAGGATCGCTACATGGACATGATCTACCGGAAAACGGCGTCGCTCTTCTCCGCCTCGTGCGAGAGCGGCGCTCTCCTCGGCGGCGAGGTGAACGGCGGCCGAAGCGCCTATTCGCGTTTCGGCAAGAACGTCGGCTTCGCCTTCCAGATCGTCGACGATCTCTTCGACTATATAGCGAGCGACACGCTGATCGGAAAACCCACGGCCTCGGATTTCACGGACGGGAGGGTGACGCTTCCTTTCATCACCGCCTTCCGGAACGCGCCGGAGGCCGCGCGGCGCCGCGTCACGGAGCTTTTCACCGAAACCTTCGACCGGGAGCGCCACTGGGACGAGGTCGTGCGTTTCGTCGAGAGCTACGGCGGCGTCGATTACTCGCTGCAGCGGGCGAAGCATTTCATCGAGAGGGCGAAAGGGCATCTGCGCGACATCACCTCCTCGCCCGAGCGCGACACCCTGTTCACTGCCTCCGACTACGTCGTGGAGCGGGCGTACGCGTTCTACAGGTGACATGAGCGGCGATCACGAAGCTCTCCATTACACACGGATCGAGG
Organism: bacterium; assembly: GCA_020060525.1. Lineage (GTDB taxonomy): Bacteria > Krumholzibacteriota > Krumholzibacteriia > Krumholzibacteriales > Krumholzibacteriaceae > SSS58A. Next base: position 5,033 of record JAGUZZ010000012.1, read on the forward strand.
GCGGACGGGTTCGTTGCGAGCTGTGCCCGCATCGCTGCGCGATCGCGGACGGCGCGGCGGGGCTCTGCGGGGTGCGCACGAACCGCGGCGGGACCCTCCGGGCCGATTCCTACGGGCGCACCGTGACCGCGGCGGTCGATCCGATCGAGAAAAAGCCCCTCTATCATTTCAAGCCCGGCGGCCGGATACTCTCCGTCGGCCCGAACGGCTGCACGCTGAGCTGCGAAAACTGCCAGAATTGGCATATCTCGAAGGAGAAGGCGCCGACGCGGTACATCCCGCCCGAGGAGCTCGTCGAGCTCGCGGGGCGAGGGGGCTCGATCGGAGTCGCGTTCACGTACACCGAACCCCTCCTGTGGTTCGAATACCTGAAGGACGTCACGCCGCTTCTGCGGGCGAAGGGGCTCGCGTCCGTGCTCGTGACGAACGGATTTCTGAACGAAGCGCCGGCGCGGGAGATCGCTCCGCTCATCGACGCGATGAACGTGGATCTCAAGAGCATGAGCGACGATTTCTACAAGATGGTCTGCGGGGGTCGCGTCGAGCCGGTGAAGCGCTTCATCGAGATCGCCTCGAAGGTATCGCACGTCGAGGTGACGAACCTCGTCGTCACGGGGCTCAACGACAAGGACTCCGATTTCGAGGCGCTCGCGGACTGGCTCGCCGGCGTGTCGGCCGATATTCCGCTCCATTTCTCGCGCTTTTTCCCGCAGTACCGGATGGACGAACGGGAGGCGACGCCGCCCGAGCGGCTGCGGCGGGCGTTCGACATCGCCTCGAAACGGTTGCGTTACGTGTACGTGGGGAATATCTTCATCGATGGCACCGAGGACACGCATTGCCCGAAATGCGGCGCCGCGATCGTGCGGCGCAGCGGATTCGAGGCGCGGCTTCTCGGGAGCGGTGGACGCTGTCCGAGCTGCGGCACGCAGGCAAAGGGGGTCTGGAGCTGAGTACGAAGATCGCACCGAAGACGCTCGCGAAGAAGATCGTCAGGATCGCCTACGCAAAGAAGGCGGAGGAGATCGTTCTCCTCGATCTCAAGAGAATCACCTCGATGGCGGATTATTTCGTCATCTGCTCGGCGGGAAGCGACGTGCACGCGAAGGTCATCGCCGACGCCGTGCTCGACGGCCTTCACGACGGGAAATACGTCTCGCACGTCGAGGGGCTCGAGGCCGCGCGCTGGATTCTCATCGACTGCTTCGGGGTCGTCGTCCATATCTTTCGTCCCGAGGCTCGCGATTTCTACTCGCTCGAGAAGCTCTGGGGCGACGCGCCGCGAGAGGAGTTCCCCGATGGAATCGAGTGAGCTCGTCCGCGACGCCCTCGCCGCCGCGGCCGCCGCGGCGGGCGTTCCGGTCGCGCGCGACGACGTCATGATCGAGCGCCCCGACGATCCCGCTCACGGAGATCTCAGCTGCAACATCGCCCTCGTCGCGGCGAAAGCCGCGAAACGGAATCCGCGGGAGCTCGCATCCGCGATCGTCGAGCGCCTCTCGCTCGATCCCGCCTTCGTCGAGCGCGTCGAGACGGCCGGCCCCGGCTTCATCAACCTTACCTTCGCCCGCGCGCACCTCGTCCGCGAGGTGCGCGAGATCGTGCGGCTCGGCTCGTCGTACGGATCGAGCGGCGCGGGGGCCGGGAGGAAGCTGCAGGTCGAGTTCGTTTCGGCCAACCCGACGGGGCCGCTCGTCATCGTCTCGGCGCGCGCCGCGGCGGTGGGCGCCGCGCTCGTCAATATCTTCCGCAAGGCGGGGTACGACGCCGAGGCCGAGTACTACGTCAACGACGCGGGAAGCCAGGTGGCGAAGCTCGGCGCCTCGACGTTGGCGCGTTTCAGGCAGCGTCTCGGCGAGGCGGCCGCGCTCCCCGAGGACGGGTATCCCGGGGAATACCTGATCGAGATCGCGGGCGAGATCGCGGAGCCGGAGGGGCGCGCCTGGCTCGCGCTGCCGCCCGCGGAGGCCGTTCCGGCGTTCGGACGGTTCGCCCTCGAGCGCATCATCGGGCGGATCAAGACCGATCTCGAGCGGTTCGGCGTGAAGTTCGACAGGTTCTTCCACGAGTCGGAGCTTTACGCGGGCGGCGGGGAGATCCGGCGGACGCTCGAGGAGCTCAAGGCCGCGGGCACGGTCTACGAGGAGGAGGGGGCCCAGTGGTTCCGCTCGACGGACCTCGGCGACGAGAAGGACCGCGTGCTCGTGCGCAGCGACGGCTCGCCGACCTATTTTCTCGCGGACGCCGCCTACCACCGAAACAAACGCGCGCGCGGATTCGATCAGGTCATCGACCTCTGGGGGCCCGATCATCACGGGCACATCAAGCGCCTCGTCTCGGCGACGCGTGTTCTCGGGGCGCCCGAGGGCTGGCTCGAGGTGATCATCGTCCAGTGGGTGCGCCTCGTCGAGGACGGCGCAGTCGTGAGCATGTCGAAGCGCGGGGGGGAGTTCGTCACGCTCGGCGATCTCGTCGACGACGTCGGGGTGGACGCGGCGAAGTTCTTCTTCCTCATGCGAAAAACCTCGGCGCACCTCGACTTCAACCTGACGCTCGCGCGCAAGGAATCCGACGAGAACCCCGTCTACTACGTCCAGTACGCCCACGCGCGGATATCGAGCGTTACGGCGTTCGCGCGGGAGGAGGGGGTCGCGTTTCCGGAGGACACGTCCTGCGTCGAACGCCTGAGAGAGACCGAGGAGCGGGATCTCATGCGGCGGCTCGTCGTCTTTCCCGAGCTCGTGCGCGTCGCGGCTCGCACGCGCGATCCGCACATCCTCACGACGTACGCGCAGCAGCTCGCCGCCGCGTTTCACAAGTTCTACCACGTGTGCCGGATCGTCTCGAACGACCGCTCCCTCAGCGAGGCGCGGCTCCTGCTCGCCGAGGCGACCCGCATCGTGCTCGCCGAGTCGCTCCGCCTCCTCGGCGTGTCGGCGCCGGAGAAGATGTGACCCCGAGGAGCGCGCCGCGGCGGCCAAGAGGCGAGGGAGGATCATGAGCATCGTCGTCGTCGGAACGGTGGCGTTCGATTCGATAGAGACTCCGCGGGGGAGGGTCGAACGGGCGATCGGAGGCTCGGCGACCTACTTCTCGCTCGCCGCGAGCAACTTCACGCCGGTTCGGCTCGTCGCGGTCGTCGGGGAGGATTTCGGCGCCGAACACCGCTCGATCCTCCTTGAGCGCGACGTGGATCTCGAGGGGCTCCTCGTCGAGCGCGACGGGAAGACCTTTTACTGGTCGGGACGCTACGGCGAGGACCCGAACGAACGCGAGACGCTCTGCACCGATCTCAACTGCTTCGCCGAGTTCCGGCCGAAGCTCCCGCCGGCGTACCGCTCGAGCCGGTGGCTCTTCCTCGGGAACATAGATCCCGACATCCAGATCGGCGTGCTCGATCAGGCGGAGGGACGCCCCTTCGTCGGCTGCGACACGATGAACTTCTGGATCGAGCGAAAGCCCGAGTCGCTCGCGCGGCTCCTCCGGCGTATCGACGTGCTGTTCGTGAACGACGGCGAGGCGAAGCAGCTCACGGGGCGCGCGAACGTGGTTCTCGCCGCGCGGGACATCCTCGAGATGGGCCCGCGCGCCGTCGTCGTCAAGAAGGGGGAGCACGGGGCGTTCCTCTTCGCGCCGGAGTTCCGCTTCTTCTCGCCCGCCTATCCGCTGCAGGAGGTGTTCGATCCGACGGGGGCCGGCGACAGCTTCGCCGGCGGTTTCATGGGATACCTCGCGGGCCGGGGATCGGTCGACGAGCGGCACCTGCGCCGGGCGATGCTCTACGGCACGATCACGGCGAGCTACGCGTGCGAGGCCTTTTCCGTCGAGCGCCTCCGCGGCGTGACGCAGGCGCACATCGCGACGCGCCTCGGGGAGCTCGTGGATCTCGTGCGCATCGATCTCGATTCATAGTACTTACCGGCCGGCAAGGGGGGACGCCATGGCGCGCATGGAGCTCAAGGATTTCGCGAGAAAGATCAAGCTGCGCAACCTCGCGATGGAGGATTACGACGACGTCGCCTCCATGCAGAAGAAATGCTTTCCGAGCATGAAGCCGTGGAGCCGTGAGCAGTTCGCGAGCATGATATCGATCTTTCCCGAGGGCCAGTTCGCCATCGAGTACCGCGGCAGGGTGATCGCCTCGTGCTGCGGGCTCGTCATCAACCAGCACGACTATCCCGAGACAGCGAGCTGGAGCGAGCTCACGGGCGGCGGCTTCTTCACGAACCACAATCCGTTGGGGGACACCTACTACGCGGCCGAAATCATGGTGGATCCGAAGTACCGCAGCATGAAGCTCGCGAGGAGGCTCTACGAGGCGAGACAGGACATCGCCCGGCGGATGAATCTCATGCGGATCGCCGCGGGCGGCCGCCTCCCCAACTACCACAAGCACGCGAAGAGGATGAGCGTCTACGAGTACGTGCAGAACGTCATCGACAAGAAGATATTCGATCCGGTGCTCACGACGCAGCTCTCGAACGGCTTCGTGCTGACGCGGATCCTGCCCGACTACCTTCCGAACGACAAGGAATCCCTCGGCTACGCCACCTATCTCGAGTGGACGAATCTCCAGTACGCGGCGGTCGACAAGACGAAGAAGCAGCGCACGACGCCCTACGTCCGCGTCTCCGCGGTGCAGTACCAGATGCGGATGATCAACAACTTCGCCGAGTTCGCCGCGAACTGCGAATACTTCATCGACGTCGCCTCGGACTATCGCTGCGATTTCGTGCTGTTTCCGGAGATGATCACGATGCAGCTCCTCTCGTTCCTGCCGGAAAAGAACCCCGCCAAGGCGATACGGCTGCTCAACGTATACACCGAGCAGTACCTCGAGGCCTTTTCGGATCTCGCCGTCAAGTACAACATCAACATCGTCGGCGGCACGCACTTCATGGTGGAGGACGGGAACCTCTACAACGTGGCGCACCTGTTCCGCCGCGACGGAACGATCGCGAAGCAGTACAAGATCCACATCACGCCGAGCGAGAAGAAATGGTGGGGGGTGCAGTCGGGCACGAAGATCGAGGTGTTCAACACCGACCGGGGCAGGATCGCGATCGTCATCTGCTACGACGTCGAGTTCCCCGAGCTCGTTCGCATCGCGAGGAGCAAGGGGGCGCAGATCGTATTCGTCCCGTTCAACGCCGACGAGCGCCGTGCCTACCTGAGGGTCAGGTACTGCGCGCAGGCGCGCGCCATAGAGAACCAGCTCTACGTCGTCATGAGCGGATGCGTCGGCAATCTTCCCAAGGTCGAGAACCTCGATATCCACTTCGCGCAGTCGGCGATATTCACTCCGTGCGATTTCCCCTTCCACCGCGAGGGGATCGCCACCGAGGCCTCCCTCAACACGGAGACGATCATCTTTCAGGATCTCGATCTCAATCTTCTGCGCTGGCAGAAGGAGTTCGGGACCGTCCAGACCTACGGCGACCGGAAGCGCGACCTCTACCGCGTGGTCTACAACGAGGACGGCAAGGAGCGCGAGGCGTAAGGCCGGCCGCGGATCGCGCGACGCCCGCGGGGAGGCCTCGCCGGGAGGAGGGCCATGGCGATCGATCTCGATTCCGTTCCGAGGCTGCGGCTCAATTTCCTCCCCACGCCGCTCGTCGAGCTCGCGCGTCTCGGCTCCCTCCTCGGAGGTCCGAGGATCTTCATGAAACGCGACGATCTCACGGGGCTCGGTCTCGGCGGCAACAAAACGAGAAAGCTCGAATTCCTCCTCGGCGACGCGCTGGCGCGGGGCTGCGACTGCGTCGTCACGGGAGGCGCCATGCAGTCGAACCACTGCCGCCAGACCGCCGCCGCGTGCGCCGCATCGGGATTCGAGTGTCATCTCGCCCTCGGGGGAGAGCCGCCGCGCGCCCCGTCCGGCACGCTGCTTCTCGATTATCTCTTCGGCGCGATCGTGCACTGGTGCGGCGGCGAGACGAAGGGGGAGCGGATCCCGTCGATCGCCGGCGAGCTGCGGGCGATCGGGCGCAGGCCGTACCTCATTCCCTTCGGAGGATCGAACGCCGTGGGCGCCCTCGGATTCGTCGCGGCGATCGCGGAGGTCGAGCGACAGCTCCGCGAGATGAACGTTCCGGCGCGGCGCATCGTGATCCCCTCGAGCTCGGGCGGGACGCACGCCGGCATGGCCGTCGGCGTCGATCTCCGCGACATGCCGGTCGAGGTGACCGGCATCGGGATCGATCGCGACTCTCCCGGCGAGCCGCCCTACGAGGAGGAGCTCGCCGGCGTCGCGAACGCGGTCGCCGCGCTGCTCGAAACGGAAACGCGCTACGCCCCGGCCGATTTTGATATGCGCTACGGCTATCTCGGGGGCGGCTACGCGGTCGTCGGGGAGCTCGAGCGCGAGGCGATCCGGCTCGTCGCCTCGACGGAGGGAATCCTCCTCGATCCCGTGTACTCGGGGCGCGCCATGGGGGCGCTCATCGATATGATCCGGAGCGGCGAGCTGTCGCGAAGCGAACCGGTCGTCTTCTGGCACACGGGAGGGATCCCCGCGATCTTCGAGCACGAGAGAGAGCTCGGTCCGGCGTGACGGAATCCGAGCCGCGCGGCCGGGACGCTGGCCCGCTGCATGACTCGCCACTTACCCCCTTGAGCAGCCATAATAATCTATGGTATAATGAATTATGAGGCGGGAGGCGATCCCGCCTCATAAGGATGAAGAACATGCTCGATGACGTTCCGAATAGAGACCTTATCGTGCGGGCGGAGGACCTCATTCTGCGTCTGCGCGAGGTGCGCTCGGCCCGTATCTACACCGACGAGGAGGGCCGGATCACCGAGATCCACGTCGTCGCCGAGACGGAGCGCGCCCCGAAGCTCATCGCGAGAGACGTAGAGACCTGTCTCAAGGCCGCTCTCGGCATTTCGGTCGATTACCGCAAGATCGGAGTCGTCGTTATGGAGCCCCGCAAGGAAACATCCGGCGGCGAAGGAGCGGTGCGCGATCCCGCTCCGCCGGAGCCGGCGGCGCCTCCGGCGGATGAAACGGCCGAGGAGCCGGTCGATCTGCGGGAGCTGCTCGCGGAAGCGGGGGAGGCTCCGTCGCTCGAGCCGGCGCGCGCCGGTTCGGCCGAAGAGGGCTCCGCGCTCGAGTTTCTCGAGGAGGACGCGCGCGTCCGGTTCCGGTCGATCGGCGTCACGATCGAGGGGGAGCGGGTCGAGGTCGAGGTGAAGCTCGAGAAAAGCGGTCTCGTCGTCACGGGGGTCGGCAGCGACGTTCGCAGGTGCGGGAGCCACGCCGCCGCGGCCGCCGCGGCCGCTCTC
>JAGUZZ010000179.1:0-6899 GCA_020060525.1 bacterium
CGGGGTACTGGCATATTACGTCTCGCCCCACGGCGCCTTCCTGTTCGTGGCCGGCATCTCGGCTTTCGGCTTTTTCTTCTCCTGGCTCGTAATCACACTCACCCACCTACGGTTCAGGCCCGCGGTCGCGGCGGCCGAGCCCGCCGAGGAGCCGCTCGAGCCCTGCTCGAGGTTCCACGGATTGCGCGTCGTGCCGCCGAACCAGACGTCCCCCCACGCGAGCGCCCCGAGGGTGAGCTTCGCGACGAGGACCGCTCCCGCCTGGTCGAGCTTCCGGATCACCGACGCGTCGGCGTCGATCGTCTGATCCTTGTACGGCGCGGCGCCCCACGTCGTCGGATAGCCTTTCACGGCGAGAAGGTCCTTCGCCCCGTAGGGGATCCCGTGGAGAAGCCCCCGGTACCTGCCGCCCGCGATCTCCTCGTCCGCGCGCCGCGCCGCCTCGAGGGCCCGCTCCTCGGTCAGCGTGACGACGCACTCGAGCCGCGGTCCGAGCCTCCTCAGGCGCCCGAGGTACATCCTCGTGAGCTCGATCGAGGAGACCTTCTTCGTCCGGATGAGCTCGGCGAGATCGCGCACCGGCAGGAAGGCGAGCTCCTCGAGATCGGCCGGACGCACGAGCTTCCGCGCCGGGCTCGGTTCGAACCTGCTCCGGCCCGACGGAAGCGGAAAACCCGCGGGCAGGGGATTGAATTCGATCGCCGGCGCGACCGCGTTGTCGAGCGCGATCCCGCGCATCGCGAGGTAGCTCTCGAGGTTCTCCGCGATATCCCGCAGCAGCGAGTCGCGCTCGGCCTCCGAGAAGTCGAGACCGACGATCCGCTCGGCCGCCGCGACATCCCTCGCCGTGATCAGCGGCTTCGCGGCGGAGATGGTATCCGCGGGGGCCGCCGCGCCGGCCGTCGATGCGACGAGCGACGCGATAACCGCGAGGATCAATGCGCTTCCTCTCACATCGGCTCCCTTCGATATCCGCTTTCCTCGAACGATCGCCGTGCCGTTCCGCGCGAAGCGTTCACCGGAGGTTAGAGGGCACCTGCGGCGTGCTGAGAATGCGGCCGAAGAGCTTCCAGCGGGCGTCCTCCGTCTTCGCGCGGCTCTCCACGTATTCCTTCACGAGATCGTATCCGACGCTGTAGTTGATGACGTAGCTTCGGAACTCGTCCATGAACGTCACGAGCTTTTCGGCGCGCGGGAGGGACAGGAGGGCCCGCTCCGAGAGCCACGCGGCCGTCTCGTCCGCCGTCATCGCGCCGTCGAGGTACCGGCGCGCGGCCTCGTTTTCCGCGCGGCGGAGCTTTCTCTGGAGCTCCCGGATCTCGTAGTAGCGCTCCGCCCGCGAGGGGTCGAGCCCCGCGAGCGGGAAGAGCACGTCGCGCTCGAAGGCGATCCGCTCGGCGCGCGGGAACGCGAGCTCGACGCCGTAGTTCGCCGTCCCCTCGGAGATGGGCGATTGCGGACAGTGGAGCGGTCCGACGCAGAACTCGATCCACCCCCTCCCCTCGAGGAGCAGCGTCTCGAGCAGAACGTTGTAGACGTGGTGGCCGGGATATCCCTCGTGGCAGGCGAGCCCGACGGGCGAGTCGATGTACGTGGGAAGATCGGTGTTGATCTCGATGAGGCTCCGGCGGCCGCCCTTGTACCAGTTGTAGGCGCCCCACGACTTGCCCGAGACGAGCGAGAGGTCGAACGATTCGTCCGCGGGAAGATCGACACGTTCCCTCGTTCGCCGGCGCGCCTCCCCGATCGCGGCCGCGAAGACCGTGTCGAGCCGCTCCCGCGGAACGACGAAATCCCTTCTGAAGGCCTCGATGCGGTCGAGGAGCGACCCCTCGCCGGCGGGCACGATCTCCTCGAGACGCGCGAGCGCCTCTCGGCTCTCCGTCTCGTCGTACGGCGGCGCCACGGCGTCGTAGACGGCGCGCGACTCCTCGTCGAAGGACATCCGCTCTCCCCGAAGCATCCGCGCCCGGGCGGCGAGGGATTCGAGATGCTTCTCGAGGAATGTTTTTCGAAGCCGAACGATCTCCTCGGCGCCCGAGACGTCGACCGGCGAGAGCCGGGCGACGAGGCCGGCGGCCTCTTGCTCGATCGCGTCGAGGGTTTTTCGATCGCGCTTCGCTTCATCGCGCCATTCGGCCGGGCCGAAATAGGCGTCGATGTAGGACGGCTCGTGCTCGCCGAGGGCGAGCGCGAGCTTCACGTACGATTCGGCGATGCCGTTCATCATGGACGATGCCTCGTGCGGCGGCGCCTCGGCCCCTCGCGCGCGAGAGCCCGCCGCGATTGAAAGGAACGCGCACGCGCCGGCCGCGAGGAGCGCGGCGGCGGCGGGGAACGATCGAGCACGGAGCTTCATGGCTGCCTCTCCCTTCGCGCCCGAGCCGGGCGCCGCTACGCGGGAACCTCGAGCAGAACCTCGACGACCCGTTTCAATCCCGCCTCGTCGCCGCCGTCGAATCGATCCGGGACGGGGCTGTCCACGTCGAGAACGCCGACGAGCTCTCCTCGCCGGACGATCGGCACGACGATCTCCGCGTTGGAGGCCTCGTCGCAGGCGATGTGCTCGGGACACTCATGAACGTCGGCGGCCACGACCGTCGCGCGCTCGCGCGCCGCGCGGCCGACGAGCCCGGAACCGATCGGTATGCGGGAACGCGCGGGAAGACCCTGAAACGGCCCGAGCACGAGATCGAGGTCCTTGAGCAGATAGAGCCCCGCCCAGTTGATGTCGGGCAAACTATGGTAGATCAAGGCGACGGTATTCGCCGCCCGCGCCGTGAAATCGGTTTCTCCGGCGAGGCGAAGCCGGAGGCGCTCGACGAGATCCTCGTAGACGCGGGCTTTCTCCATGTTCCTTTCTCCGCGGCCGCGGCCGGACGAGAAAACGTATCACGGAGGCGGAACGCGCAACAAGCGCATTATCGGCCGAGGAGCAGCAGGCTGAGCGCCATGACGAGCATCCCCGCCATGAGGCCGTAGATGCTGTCGTGCCCCCTGCCGTATGCCCGGCTCGTCGGCAGGAGCTCGTCGAGGCTGATGTACACCATGACCCCCGCGACGCCGCCGAAGAGCACGCCCATCACCTGCGGAGGGATCGCGCCCCCCTCGCCTCCCGCGAGGAGCCGCAGCAGCACGTACGCGATCGCGGCGCCGGCGGGCTCGGCGAGCCCGCTCAGAAAGGAATAGACGAACGCCTTCCTGCGGTTTCCCGTCGCGTAGAAGATCGGCACGGATACGCTTATCCCCTCGGGGATGTTGTGGAGGGCGACCGCGGCAGCGATCGCGACGCCGAGCGCCGGATCGCGCAGCGCGGCGAGAAACGTCGCGAGCCCTTCGGGAAAATTGTGGATCGTGATCGCGAGCGCCGTAAAAAGCCCCATGCGCATGAGCCGGTGACGGTCGCGGCCGTGGTCGTGGCGATCCGGCGCGTTCGCCCCGGCGCCCCCGTCCTTCGCCGCCCCGAAATCGGGCAACGGCGCCGCGCGGTCGTGAAGCGGCGCCGTCTCCTCCTCCGAATGCGTCTCGTGCGGGTTCTCGGCCTCCGGTATGAGCTTGTCGATGAGACCCATCGCGAGCATGCCCCCGAAGAAGGAGGCCGCGTTCACCCACTGGCCCCGATACGGGCCGTAGATCTCCTCGAGCGCTCCCGCCCCCTTGACGAGGATCTCGACGAACGAAACGTACAGCATCACCCCGGCCGAGAATCCCGTCGCGACCGACAGGAAGCGGTAGTTCGTCCGCTTCGCGGTGAACGCGATGACGCTCCCGATCGCCGTCGCCATGCCGGCGAGGAGGGTGAGTCCGAATGCCGCCGCGAGTCCGTTCATCGCATCTTACCGCAAGCCGAACCTCGCCACGAATACGTCTTCGTAGCCGGCGCTCGAAAGCACGCCGCCGCCGAGATCCACGGCGCCGCGGAAGTGCCCGGTGATAATCGCGTCGCCCGACGCGTCGATCGCGACGCCGCGTCCGTACTGCTCGTCGCCGTCACCGAAACGCCGGCTCCAGAGATGGGATCCGCCGGTCGAGAGCTTGGCGACGAACACGTCTTCGCTCCCGGCGCTCGCGAGCGCTCCGCCGCCGAAATCGACGTTTCCGGCGAAGTGACCCGTGAGATATACCTCGTCCGAACGGCCCGCGGCGACTGCGCCGGGGTACTGATATTCTCCGTCGCCGAACCGCTTGTTCCACACGGGAACGCCGCCGTCGTCGAACTTCACGAGGAATATATCCGTGCCCCCCGCCCCCCTCAGCGGACCGAGGCCGAAGTCGAGCTCGCCCGAGAAATGCCCCGCAACGATGACGCCGCCCAAACCGTCGACGGCGACGCTCGTCGCCTCCTGACTGATGCCGTCGTTGAAATGCCGGCTCCAGAGGTGGGAGCCGTCCCCCGCGAATTTGACGATGTAGATATCCTCGGTGCCGGCGCTCGCGAGCACCCCGCCGCCGAAATCGACCGAGCCGTAGAAATACCCGACGACGACGACATTCCCCCACCCGTCGACCGCGGCCGCGTTGGCGACCTGGCTGCCCGGATCGCCGAAGCGCTTGCTCCAGATGTGGTCGCCGGAGGAACTGAACTTCGCGACGAAGATATCGACCATGCCCGCGCTCGAGAGCGCGCCCCCGCCGAAATCGACGGATCCGTAAAACTGGCCCGCGAGGATCACGTTCTCCGCCGCGTCGACGGCGACGGAGGAGGCGATCTGAGAAGCCCCGTCGCCGAAGCGCTTGCTCCAGACGTGCGATCCGTCGGCGGCGAACTTGGCGACGAAAATATCCGCGCCCCCGGCGCTCGAAAGCGCGCCCCCGCCGAAATCGACGGAGCCGTGGAATATCCCCGTGACGACGACGTGCCCCGAACCGTCGACGGCCGCGTCATAAACAAACTGATCGACTCCGTCGCCGAAGCGTTTGCTCCAGACGCAAGCGCCCCCGGAATCGATCTTCGCGAGGAAGATGTCGCGGTTCCCCGCGCTCGCGAGCATCCCGCACCCGAAGTCCACGCCGTCGTAGAAATCCCCCGCGACTATCGCGTTTCCCCAACCGTCCGCGGCGACCGTGCCCGCGTACTGATTGCTCTCGTCGCCGAAACGGGCGCTCCAGAGATGCGTCATCGATAAAGACGGCGGGGGCGATCCGTCGCCCGGGCTCGTGCCGTCGTCTCCGCACCCCGCCGCAAGAACGGCTCCGGCGGCTAACAGCGCGGCGAAGATCGAGCTTCGTCCGATACTCATTGAGTTCCTCCCTGCGCGAGGTCCGTTTTCGATCGGTCGCGACGCACCGCGCCGCCGTCTCTCCGCCGGGCGGCGCCGAAACCGATCGGCACCGCCGCCGCGTTCACCGCGAGCTGAAACGTCCACAGCGCCGCGACGTTGCCGAACGAAGTGAGATATCCTTGCGTGACGAAGTGAACCGGAACGAAAGCCGCCGCGGCCCACGCCGGAGCGAGCCCGTAGATCCAGACGCCGTCCTTCGCTCCGGCGACGCCGAGCGCTCCCGGAGCGACGCGCGTCGAGACGCCGAGCCACGCCGCGAAGATCGCGACGGTCGAAACGGCGGCGACCGGCACCTGCACCGCGATCTGATCCGCCGCCCCGAGAAGCCGATAGGCGGCGAACCCGGCGAGTATCGCCGCGAGGTTTGCGAACCCGAGCGCCGCTGAATGAACCACTCTGCGCATATCGCCCCTCGAGGACGCCGGCGTCGCGCCGCCGCGAGGGCGGCGCGGACGCGTCACCGGGCGAAATAGTACAGCGCCGCGAACCCGACGGGAAAGAGGTAATACGCGAAACGGTGAAAGGCCCCTCTCGTGAGGACGCCGATGAGAAGCCGGAGCGCGAGCCATCCCGAAAGGAAGGCCGCCGCCGCGCCGACGACGAGCGGCAGCAGCGCCTCGACCGTCATCGCGGGCGGCTCGGCGGCGACCTCGAGCACGAGCGCTCCGAGGATCGCGGGGATCGAAAGAAGGAACGAAAACTCGGCGGCCTCCGCGAAGCCGAGACCGAGGATGAGCGCCGTCGTTATCGTCCATCCGCTGCGCGAGATCCCCGGAAGGATCGCGACCGCTTGCGCGGCGCCGATGACGAGCGCCGTCCGCCACGAGAGCGTCCGGGAGACGGCGCGGCGCCTCCCGAGCAGGAGAAACGCCCCCGTCGCGACGAGAAACGACGACGCCAGAGCGGGCGCGTCGAACGCACCGGTGATCTGCTCGCGAAGCAGCACGCCCGCGAGCGCCGCGGGGATCGTGCCGGCGAGGATATACCCTATGTAGCGCACCTCTCCGCGGTGCGCCCCGCAACCCTTCCTCCCGGAACCGAGGACCGCGAGCAGCGCGCCGAGCAGCGCCCGGAGCTTTCCGCGGTAGAAGACGACGATCGCCCCGAGCGTGCCGACGTGCACGGCCACCTCGAAGAGAACGCTCCCGGCCGAGGCGTCTCGGCGCCCGCCGAAGAGGGCCTCGAAGATCACGAGATGCCCCGACGAGCTCACGGGGAAAAACTCGGTGAGCCCCTGCACCACGGCGAGCAGAAGAACGATCCAGATGCTCATCGTCACGGACCCGTCCTCGCGAAGTAGAACGCCGCGCAGCCGAAGAACATGCCGAGCTTGAGGAGCGAGCCCACGACGTCGAGCCTCCGCCCCCGCAGAATGATCCAGATCGAGACCGCGAGCATCGGAACGACCGAGAGGAGCATGATGAGCGCGTACGTCAGGCTGTAGAGTCCGAAATACGCGGGCAGGGGAAACGCGACGCAGAGCGCGAGAAAGAGGGCGAGCGCCGCCGTGAGCGCCGTCCGCCTCCCCGAGACGATGGGGAACGTCCTCGCGCCCGCCGCCCGGTCCCCCTCGACGTCGTCCGTGTCCTTCACGATCTCGCGTCCGACGATGAACGC
>JAGUZZ010000195.1:0-9893 GCA_020060525.1 bacterium
CAGCTCGTCGAGGCTTCCGCCCGCCACGAACGCGATGTCGAACGTTCTCGATATGCCCGGGGGCAAGTAGAACGGCCCCGCGCTCAAGAGCACCTTGTAATCCTTCGCCACGTCGGGGTTCGGATCGCGTTCCCCCGACGACATCGAGGCGTAGCGCTGAAAATCGTTCACGGGCTCCCCGCCGCGCTCGTACGGGAGGAGGCCGGCGAAATACTTGATCGAGCGCAGCCCTCCGCCCCAGTTCCCATAGTAGCCGGGGCCGTACGATCTATGGCCGTGGAACAGGATGCCGAAATACCCCGTCGTGCGCCCGCCGTCGCCGTCGTTGTCGTACACGTACACGACGCGGATGCGCTGCGGGAGCTCGATCCCGCCCGTCTTCGCGCACCGGATACCCTCCCACGACCCGACGAGATCGTCCTTCCAGTAGGGCCCGAGATCCCGGTGGCCGGCGTCGAGATCGGCGTAGACGCCGAAGTAGGCGTTTTCGAGGAACCGGAAGCTCTCGTTCGTGACGACGTAGCTCGCGGCGATGAAATCGTTGAAGGCCTCCTCGCTCCACTGGTAGCTCTCCTGCCGCACACGGATGCCGAGGGGGTTGTGCTCGGGATACACCTGCTGCGCCACGATCTCGTCGTCGCGGTATTGGCAGGAGTACATGAGTTTACCTATAGCGGCGAAGTCCTCGTCGATCTTGCCGTCTCCGTCGTCGTCGCGCCCGTTCAGCCAGTCTTCGTCGATCTCGCCGTCTCCGTCGTCGTCGGGGTTTCCCGGAAATCGGTTGCCGCCCGGAGCCCCCTCGAACGAGCGATAGATGACGTCGATCGGGTCGTTCGACGGGTAGAACTCCATTTGGGGATAGCCGGTCGAAACCGACGGTACGCCGTCCGCCTCGGCTCCCACCCAGAGCCCCGCGGCGTAGAGGTACTCGATGCCGCTCCCGGCGGGCCACTGAGCCGACGGCGCTTCCGCCATTTCGTAGGCGCTCTTCGGGAGCGATCCGAAAAAGCCGAAGTTCGTGACGTTCATCTGGAGGGCGCCGGCGAAGTGGATGCGGCTGCCGTCGAGGACGAGGGAGCGGCCGATCCTTTCGAGCTTGGTCCGAAGCTCCTCGCCGCGCTCCTCGGCCGGGGCGCGAGCGGGGATCAGCGAAAGAGCCGCCACGGCGAAGGCCGCCGCGCGAAAGGAGATCGAAATCGAAGCGTTAAAATATTTAACCGCGGAGCGCATAGTCCCACATCCGCTGCGTCGACGAAAAGACCAGCATATATTAATGATACTGAATCGGTTGCCTCCCCACAACCTATTTCGCCGGGGAAGCGCCCGGCGCCGGCGGCGCAACAGTGGCCGCTGAAACGCTATAAGCGTTATACGCCTGTGGTATGGCGGAGTTTCCGGTTATTCAACTGGTTACGACGCCCTCTTGTGGAACCGCAGCGTCGCGAACGTGAATACGGCGACCCCGATCGCGAGCAGCGACCGGAGCTCCGGCCAGAGCGAGGCGAGGCCAGCCCCTTTGAGCAGCAGCTCCCGGTTCACGGCGACGAAGTAGCGAAGCGGATTCGCGAGGGTGACCCACTGGATCCAGTTCGGCATGTTCTCTATCGGATAGAAGATGCCGCTGAGAAGCACGAACATCTGGAGGAAGAACCACGAGATGAAGAGCGCCTGCTGCTGCGTCGAGGCGATCGTCGAGACGAAGATCCCGAGGCCGAGGGTCGTGAGAATGAAGCAGAAGGCGAGCAGTGCCAGCGTCGCCACGTTCCCGAGGAGCGGGATGCGGAACCACAGCATCCCGATCGTCGTGGCGAGAGCCATCTCGGCGATCCCGAGCACGGCGAAGGGGATCGTCTTTCCGGCGATCACCTGCCACGGCCGAAGGGGCGTCACGAAAAGCTGCTCGAGGGTGCCCGCCTCGCGCTCCTTCACGATCGCGAGCCCCGTGAGGAGCATCGTTATATTGAGGAGGAGGATCGCGATGATGCCGGGGATCATGAAGAAGACGCTCTTGAGCTCCGGATTGTACCAGATGCGCGTGCGCGGCTCGACGATCCGCACGTCCCTCGTGACGCGCCCCCCCGCGGCGGCGCCGGCCCGCGCGAGCCGCTCCCGCATCGCGTCCTGCGCGTACCGGCTCACGATCCTGCTGCAGTAGCCGAGCGCCACCCCCGCCGTGTTCGAGTTCTGCCCGTCGAGGAGGATCTGGACCTCCGCTCCCGCGCCCGATTCGAAGTCCCGGCCGAAGCCGTCCGGCACGACGACCGCGAGCACCGCGTCGCCGCGGCGGAGATACGCCTCGATCCCCGCCCCCGGATCGCCGATCCGCTTCACGTTGAACTGCTCCCCGTGCGAGAACCTGTCGACGAGCGCGCGGCTCGCCGCGGTGCCGTCGCGGTCGATCGCGATCATGTCGAGGTTTTTCACGTCGAAGGTGATCGCGTACCCGAGGACGAAGAGCTGGACGAGCGGCATGATGAAGATGATCCGCAGCATGTTCGGATCCCTGAAGATCTGCCTCGTCTCCTTGCGTATGAGGTAATAGACGCTTCTCATGCGTTCCTCGTTCCGAGCTTGAGGCTGAAACGCTTCACGGCGAGGATCATGAGAACGAATCCGATCGCGCCGAGCGCGGCGGCGTGACGCGCGAGCTCGGCCGGTCCGTTCCCCTTGAGCATGACCCCCCGGATGATCACGAGAAAATGCGTCGCCGGGAGCGCGTTCGAGACGTACCGCAGGACCGGCGGCATCGAGGCGACGGGGAACATGAACCCCGAGAGCATGAGCGTCGGGAGCAGCGTCACGAGCAGCGAGGTCATCATCGCCGTCTGCTGGGTCGAGGCCGTCGTCGAGACGAGGAGCCCGAGCGAGAGGGCCGTGAAGAGGTAGAGCAGCAGCGCCGCCATGAGGAGGAGCGGGGAGCCCGCGAAGGGCACGCGAAAATGGAAGTGCCCGACGGCGACGATCATCATCGCGACGACGAAGGCGAGCGCGAGGTACGGGAGAACCTTGCCGAGGATCACCTCGTGCGCCCGCACGGGGCTCACGAGGATCTGCTCCATCGTGCCCGTCTCCTTCTCCCGCACGATGGCGATGGAGGTGAGAAGCGCGCCGAGCATCATCATGACGATCGCGACGAGGCCCGGCACGATGAAGTTCGTCGACTCCATCGTCCGGTTGTAGAGGATCGTCGGCCGCACCGAGACGAGCGGCGTGGGCGGCGGCGCCCCGCCGCCCGAGGCGGCGCGCGTCGCGAGGAAGGTCTCGATGTAGTTCTGGACGAGCGCCGCGGTGTTGGCGTCGCTCCCGTCGATGACGAGCGCGATCTCGGCTCGCGATTCCCGCTCGAGCGAGCGCGCGAAATCCTCGGGGACGACGACGGCGGCGCGCGCCTGCCGCTTCTCGAAGAACCGCGCGGTCTCAGACGGATCGTCGTAGCGCGCGCCGATCGTGAAGTAGCTCGACGCTTCGAGCCCGGCGACGAGATCGCGGCTCGCCGGCGTGCGCGAGAGGTCGCAGACGGCGATACGGACGTTCTTGATGTCGAGATCGATCGCGTAGCCGAAGAGGAACATCATGATGTTCGGGAGCATGAAGACGATCCAGAGGGAGCGCGGATCGCGCAGGATGTGGCGGAACTCCTTCGCGGCGAGCGCTCCGATCCTCGTGTGCGTCATATCCCGGCTCCCCGGCGCGGGACGCGCCGCCCCGACGCCGCGTCTCGACGTTCCGTCATCGGTTCCCCGCGAGCTCCACGAAAATCTCCTCGATCGAGCGCTTGCCGTGCCGCTCGCGCAGCTCCGCCGGCGAGCCCATGCTCACGATCTTCCCCGCGTCCATGATGAAGAGCCTGTTGCAGTACTCGGCCTCGTCCAGGTAATGGGTCGTCACGAGCACGGTGATCCCCGAAGAGGCGAGGCCGTTGATGATCTGCCAGAAATGCCGCCGCGCTATCGGGTCCACGCCGGAGGTCGGCTCGTCGAGAAAAAGGATCGAGGGGCGGTGGAGGATCGACGCGCCAAGCGCGAGCCGCTGCTTGAAGCCGAGCGGGAGCGCCGCCGTGCGGTGCGAGAGCCGCTCCTCGAGTCCGAGAAAGGCGTCGAGCTCCCCGACGCGCGAGGCGATCTCGCGGCGGCCGAGCCCGTAGACGCCGCCGAAGAACTCGAGGTTCTCCCCGACCGTGAGGTCGCCGTACAGGGAGAACTTCTGCGACATGTACCCGATCGTTTTCTTGATGCTCTCGGATTCGGTCATGACGTCGAACCCGCCGACCGAGCCCTCCCCGGAGGTCGGGAGCAGCAGCCCCGTGAGCATGCGTATCGTCGTCGTCTTGCCGGCGCCGTTGGCCCCGAGGAGACCGAATATCTCGCCGCGACGCACGGCGAACGTTATGCGGTCCACCGCCGCGAAATCGCCGAAGCGCTTCGTGAGATCCTTTACCTCGACCGAGTATCCTCCGTCGTTCGCCATAATCGGTCCCCGTCGTTCCCCGGCTCGGCGGCCGGCTCCCGTATCCGGCGCGCCGCTACTTCCTCATGAGCGCCACGAAGGCGTCCTCGATGTCGGGATCGACGCGCTCCGGAGCCCGCTCGACGAGTCCGCTCCGGCGAAGCTCCTCGAACGCGGCCTTCGCCTCCGTCCCCTCCCCCTCGAGCACCATCGCCTGCACGCGGTCGCCGACGATCCGCACGAGCTCCGCGGGCATCGTCTCCCTGAGCTTGCCCGCGACGCCGGAGAGGTCCGGTCCCGCGAGCGAGAACACCTCTCCCGCGAAGAGCCGCGTGATCTCCTCCGCGGTTCCGGCCGCGAGTATCTTCCCTTTGTGGATGAACACGAGTCTCCCGCAGAGCGAGGCCTCGTTCATGTAGGGCGTCGAGACGAGTATCGTGACGCCCTCCTCCCGCAGCCGTCCGAGCATCTCCCAGAAATCGCGACGCGAGACGGGATCGACGCCGGTCGTCGGCTCGTCGAGGACGAGGAGGGGCGGCGTGTGGATGAGCGCGCAGGAGAGGGCGAGCTTCTGCTTCATGCCGCCCGAGAGCGCGCCGGCGCGGCGCCCGACGAAGGGGCCGAGGCGGCTGAAGGCGAGGAGCTCCTCGGTGCGCTTCTTCCTGTCCTTCGCGCTCACGCCGAAGAGGTCGGCGAAGAAGCGCATGTTCTCCGCGACCGTGAGGTCCTGATAGAGGGAGAACTGCTGCGGCATGTAGCCGACGCTCTCCCGGATCCGCTCCGGCTCGCGGGCCGTTGACCGCCCGAGCACTTCGGCCTCTCCCGCGTCGGGATCGATGAGGGTCGTGAGGATGCGCATGAGGGTCGTCTTGCCCGCGCCGTCGGGGCCGATGAGCCCGAACATCTCGCCCGGACGCACGTCGAAGCTCACGCCGGCGAGCGCCGGCGCGCCGCCGAAGCGCTTCTCGATCCCTTCGACGCGGATCGCGACGCCGGTCATTTCAGGTACGCCTCCGCCGGCATGCCGATCTTGAGCTCTGGGGGCGGATTCGTGACGGCGATCTTCACGGCGTAGACGAGCTCGGATCGCGCGTCGCGCGTCTCGACGTTCTTCGGCGTGAACTCCGCGGACGGAGAGACCCACGAGACCACGCCCGAGAGCGGCTCCTCGATCGCGTCGACCGCTATGCGCATCTCGGCGCCGAGCGCGAATCGGCCGAGATCCTTCTCTCCCGCGTAGACCTTGAGCCAGAACTCGCTGAGATCCGCGATCTTGTAAACGGCGCCGCCCGGCGGCACCGTCTCGCCGGTCTCGAGGTACCTCTCGGCGACGACGCCGGCGACCGGAGCCAGAACGACGCCGTCCCGTATCTGCCGGTCGAGGAGCGCGATCGCGGCCCGCACGGTCCGCTCTTTCGCGTCGAGCGTCCCCGCCTCCGCTTTGGCCTTCGCGAGCTGGATCTCGGCGAGGCGATACTTCGTCGAAACGTCGTCGTACTGCTGCTGCGTCGCCGTGCCGGCCTCGTGAAGCGCCTCGATGCGCCGGTGCGTCTTTTCCGCATTCTCGAGGTTCTCCCGCGCCTGCTTCACGGACTCGGCGACGGGGAGCCTCGCGGCCGTTATCTCGTCGACCGTCGCGACGAGCCTGCGCCTCTCCAGCTCGAGCTTCTCGACGTCGACGATCGCGAGCGTGTCGCCCGCCGCGACGGCGTCCCCCTCCCGCTTCGCGAGGCGGATCACCTGCCCGCCCGTCTGGGCGCTCACCGAGACCTCCGTCGCCTCGAGCGTGCCGGAGCCGACGAAGCCCTCCGGTTTGCCGCGCCCGCAGCCTCCGAGGAACGCGCACAGAAACGGAAGGCATATGGCGAGAACGAGCGCCTCGCCGGCGCGAAGGGCGGTCGAGCATCTCATGCGAAAGGTTCTCCTTTTTTCGTCGGGTGCGATTCGCGCGTCATCGGCGCTTCGGCGCTGACGCGGGCCGTTCGATTGTTTTCACGTCCAGCGTGCTCTTGTCGAGGTTTTTCCACGCGGAGGGCCGCACCTTCTGCGCCGCGCCGGCGGGCGACTCCATCCGCCGCGCGGGGAGCTTCTTCGTCTTGCCCGCGACCGTCTCCGAAAGCTCGACGCTGTAGCGTATCGCCCCCGCGGGATTCGCGACCTCGAGCTCCTCCTGCCGCGCGTCGAGCCTGAACGAGACGGGCGAGCCGCGGCCGAGCTCGAGCTCCGTTATCTTGAACGTCCTCGTTCCCTTCCCCTCGGGAAGGGCGCGGCGGATTTCGAGGGCGACGTCCCGGAGCTCGCGGCTCGACGAGAGCTCGATCTCCTGACGCGCCGAGCCTATGGCCCGCAGCTTCACGGCGTCCTTTCCGGCGGCGGCCGCGCCGAGCTCGAGCGAGACGGCGCTCCCGGGGAGCAGGAGCTCGCACGAGTACCCGCTCCCCTCGGCTTCGACCTCGATGTCGTACGACTTTCCGCCGATGCCGCGGATGAAGTAGAGCTCGGGCGACGGCCGTTTCCCGTGGAAGAACGGCCAGCGCACGACGTTGTTCGTCTTTTTCGAGAGGTCCCGCTCGAGATCGCGGCCCCCCGGCGCGGCCTTGTAGAACCTGCGCCCCTCCTCGTCCTCTATCTGCGCCGCCGAGCCGCCGCCGCTGAATATGAGCGTGCCGATCTCGCCCGTGATGTAGCCCGCGCTCAGCGGGTGGTTCCCCTTGTATTTCGCCTGAGAGACGCTCGTCGCGATGAAGGTCCACGGGCCCGCCGAGCTCCCCTGCCACCCGTAGCCCCCGGGCGCGTAGTCGGGAGGGTACTTCCACGGATGCGTGGTGCTCGTCTTTTCGATGTCGATGTAGTTTCGCGGCGTCGGTCCGACGTAGAACACGCTCTCGGTCTCGAACGGGAAATTCGGATCCCACACGTAGATCCGGTAGCGCGTCCCCGCGTCCTCGCACCGGTAGGGAACGATCGTGTGAGCCTCGGCCCCCGCTCCCATCGCCTCGATCGCCTCGATGCTCGAGGGCATGAACGAGAGGAGCGGAAGATCGCCGCTCGCGATTGCGGTCTGTATGCGGTTGTAGGCGAAGACCGGGTCGCTCCACTCGTGATCGTTGAAGAGATCGATGAGCGCGCTGATCATCGGCTGGGTGAGCTGGCGCAAGTGCATGATCCCGATCGACTCGCGCACGATCTCGAGGTCGGGGCTGCCGCCGCCGTCCGCGAGGTCCCCCTCGTAGTCGCCGACGGGGCCGCAGACCCCGAGATGCCCTCCCTCGCGATAGCAGACGAGCGAGAGGAGCGACATGCCGAAGCAGCTCGCATGCCCCGCGTAGCGCATGATCACCTCGTCGAAGAAGAGGGCGTCCTCCGGAGAGGCGGCCTCCCGGCTCTCGGCCACGCCGAGGAACGCCTTGGAGTAGATCCCCCACAGCTTACCCGCGTCCTCCGTCGTGAGAAAGTTGTAGAAGTTCCATCCGTCGCGTTCCGGCTCGTACTGCGCGAGCGCCGGAGACGCGGCCGCCGCGGCGGCGAGCAGAAGGGCTATCGCTCGATGCCTCATGTCGAATGCTCCTCGCGTTCTCGCCCGAGCGGGCGAGCCTCTCAGTCGTACCGCCCCATCATCGGCGGGGAGATCTCCGACGGGCGCCCGTCGGCGTCGAATGCCTGCACCTTGTACCAGTAGACCGCGCCCGCGGCGATCGCCGCGTCCACGTAGGAGGATCCGGCGACGATCGGGCTTATCTGCCGGTAGACGCCCTCCTCGGTCGGGCTTCGGAACACGGCGAAGCCGAGGTGCGCCGAGGCGTCGTACGGGGGCGTCCACGATATCTCGAGCCCGCAGCTTGCCGCCGTCTTGCGCACGGCGGCGATCGCCGGCGCCGGCGGGCCGTCCTTCTTGAAGGTGAAGGTGCTGTAGGGGACCGATCTCTCGAGCGGGCTCTCGTTGCCGTCCTTGTCCACCGCCGCGACGCGGTACCAGTATACGGTCTTCGGATCCGCGCTCTTGTCGATGAACGATCCCGCGGTCATGCCGTCGTGCGGGACAAGCGGAATCTCCCCGCAGCCCGACGGAGCCGCGGGCGCGTAGGGGGCCGACAGCGAGGCGTGGGGCGCGGGCGGCTCCTCGATCCTGATGCCGCCGATCCACCGGAAGCCGTCGCGCTCCTCCTCGGAGCGATAGACGTGAAAGGCGTGGAGGTCCTGGCTCGGCGCCGAGATCCACTCGATCCCGACCCGCCCGTCAAGCGCCCGCACGGCGGTGACGACGGGAGGCGGCGGCGGGATCTCGTCGCGGAGCCGCTGGCACACGATCCCCGCCCGCTCCGCGGCGCTCGGATAGGGCCACGAGCCGCTCAGATTCTGGCTCCGATCGCGCGCCTTGACCCAGTAGGCGTAGCAGAGCGGCGAGCCGTTCGGCACGGTGCGGTCCGTGAAGACGGCCTTGCCGCGCACGCGCGCCGAGTCGAGCGCCTCCGCGTGCGATATCTCGGCGATCATGGCGAAGGGGCCGCAGTCGATTTCCCGCTTCTGCGCGTGCTCCGGCGGGAACCATTCGCCGCGATGGCAGAGGCTTCGCATGATCGCATACGATTCGATGTCCGGCTCGTCGTTCGGCCGCCAGAGAACGCTGATGCCGACCCCGCGGCCTTCGGCCTCGACGGCGACGGGGATCGCCGGAGGCGTGATGTCGGGCACGTGCCCGCCTGCCGCCGAGGAGAGCGCGCTCGCGTTGCCGCGCGCGTCGACACACCGGATCCGGTAGTAGAACTCCTTTTCGCCGAATTGCGACCGTATGGCGGGATCGGCGTCGACGTACCGCGCTGTCGCGCCCGGGGGCTGCGGTATGATCGCCGGATTGATCTGCGCCGGAGACATGTCGGACTGGCTCTCGGAGCGGTAGACGTGGTAGCCCCGCATGCCGTCGAGCTCCCGGCGGCCGTACTGATCCTTTTCGACGCGCGTCCACGTGACGACGAGCGTCTGCCCCACCGCCTCGACGGAGAGATCGGCCGGCAGGCCCGGCGGCGTCTTGTCGCCGGGCACCGCCGCGGCGGTGAAGGCGCTGCGTTCGCCCGGCTGATCGAAGCTGTTAATCGCGGCGACCTGATACTGGTAGCCCGTGCCGTTCGCCGGCCCCTCGACGGCCGCGCCGTCCACCTCGTGCGCGAGCGGCATCCCCGTCGCGTCGTCGAAGCGGCGGTAATCGACGAGGCCAAAGACGGGGGCGATCTCGTTGCCGTCGAGGTCGCGAGTCAGCATCGAGACGACCGGCGCGTCGTTCACCTTGACGGCGGAGCCTCCCGGAACGGTCCTGCGGTGGAGGTCGTAACCGGTCGCGTTCTCGACCGGCTCCCACGTGACCATGACGCGGCTGTCGCCCGCGACGGCCCGAACGGCCGCCGGCGCGGCCGTGCTGTCGACGTATGCCTGTCCGAGATCGGAAGAGCACA
>JAGUZZ010000364.1:0-12003 GCA_020060525.1 bacterium
GGACACGGTCGCCCGGACCGGCGCCGAGGGGAAACCGGTCGCCTTTCTGCACCCGAAATCGACCGCGGGGGTTCTCGTCGAGCTCATCGAGAAATGATCAGAGCCACTTCTTCCTGCGGAAGTAGGCGAGCATGGCCGCCGCGACGCCGAGGATCGCGAGCATGATCGCCGGATAGCCGTACCGCCAGCCGAGCTCCGGCATGTGCCGGAAGTTCATGCCGTAGATGCCGACGATGAACGTGAGCGGGATGAAGATGGTGGCGATGATCGTCAGCACCTTCATCACCTCGTTCAGCTTCATGCTGAGGCTCGAGAGGTAGAGATCCATCATGCCGGCGACGAGATCCCGGAACGATTCGATCGTCTCGATGATCTCGATCGTATGGCCGTACACGTTCCGCAGGAACGGAGCGGTCTCGGGGCGGACGAGCGGCGTTTCGTTCCGCTCGAGGTTCGAAATGACGTCTCGAAGCGGCCAGACCGCCCGGCGCAGCTCGATGAGCTCCCGTTTGAGCTGATGGAACCCCTGCACGCTTTCCGAGGTGGGCGCCGAGATGAGCTGCTCCTGAATCTCTTCGATCCGTTCGCCGAGCCGTTCGAAAACGACGAAGTAGCCGTCGACGACCGCGTCGAGGAGCGAATAGGCGAGGTAATCGGCCCCGGAGCGGCGGATACGCTCGGCGCCGCTCCGTATCCGCTCCCGCACCGGATCGAAGACGTCCCCCCCGTCCTCCTGAAACGAGATGACGAACGAGGGGCCCAGCACGAGGCTCACCTGCTCCACCTTGACGCCGGGATTCCCGTCCTCGAAGTAGAGCATCTTAAGCGAGATGAAAAGGTACCCCCCGAAATCGAGCATCTTCGGGCGGTCGATGGTGTTGACCACGTCCTCGAGAACGATCGGGTGGATGCCGTAGCAGGCTCCGATCTTCTCGACGATCGAGACGTCGTGCACCCCGTCGACGTTGATCCACGTCGTCGTCGGCCGGTTCTTGTACGGGAAGCATTCCTCGACGCGGTCCACGACGCGTTCCTCGAACCGGTCCTCGCCGTAGTCGATGACCGTGATGCGGACCTTCTCGACCTTCCGCTCGCCGATATGGACGATCGCGCCCGGCGGAAGGCCCGCACGCTCGTGGAAACGCTTCAGAAAACGGAACACGGCCCCTCCTCCCGGGCCCCCGGGGCCGGCCCGGCCCGCGCGCGGCGGCCGGGGAGGTCGCCCGCGCCGCGGCTACGCCTTTTCGTAGGTGTAGAAGCCCC
The DNA here is from genome assembly GCA_020060525.1 of bacterium. Taxonomy (GTDB): domain Bacteria; phylum Krumholzibacteriota; class Krumholzibacteriia; order Krumholzibacteriales; family Krumholzibacteriaceae; genus SSS58A. The sequence goes on from JAGUZZ010000364.1 coordinate 1,264, forward strand.
TTCCCGTCTTGCGGCCGAGGTATCCCGCGTCGACCATCTTCTTCAGCAGCGGGCACGCGCGGTATTTCGGATCGCCGAGCCCGCAGTAGAGAACGTTCAGGATGTTGAGGCAGATATCGAGCCCGATGAGATCGGCGAGCGCGAGCGGGCCGATGGGATGGTTCATCCCGAGCTTCATCACGTCGTCGATCGCGGGCGCCGTCGCGACCCCCTCCATGAGGCAGTACACCGCCTCGTTGATCATCGGCATGAGAACGCGGTTCGCCACGAATCCGGGGTAATCGTTGACCTCGACCGGCGTCTTCTCGAGCTTCTTCGAGAGCGCGACGACGAGCGCGGCCGTCTCGTCGCTCGTCGCGAGCCCCCTGATGATCTCGACGAGCTTCATGACCGGCACGGGGTTCATGAAATGCATTCCGATGAACCGGTCGGGGCGGGACGTCCGCGCCGCGAGCGCCGTGATCGATATCGAGGAGGTGTTCGTCGCGAAGACCGTCTCCGCGCGACACAGGGGGTCGAGCTCCTTGAACACCGCCGTCTTCGTTCCGAAATCCTCGAGCGCCGCCTCCACGACGAGATCGGCCGGCGCCGCGTCCGCGAGCTTCGTCGTCCCCTTGATGCGGCCGAGGATGCCGGCCTTGGTCTTCTCGTCGATGGTCTCCTTCTTGACGAGCCTGCCGAGGCTCTTGTCGATCGCGCCGATCCCCCGCGCGACGAACTCGTCCTTGACGTCGACCATGACGACGTCGAGGCCGTGATGCGCGAACACCTGCGCGATGCCGTTCCCCATCGTGCCCGCGCCGATGACGGCGACCGTTTTCACGTCCATGTCGTTCCTCCCTTATATCATCTCGACGCTGAGCGCGACCGCGTTGCCGCCGCCGAGGCACAGAGAGGCGAGGCCCCGCTTCCCGCCGGTGCGCTTCAAAACGTGCAGCAGCGTCACGAGAATTCGCGCGCCGGAGCATCCGATCGGATGACCGAGCGCGACCGCGCCGCCGTGCCTGTTGACCTTCGCCGGATTCATCTTGAGCTCCTTCATGACGGCGCAGGGCTGCACGGCGAACGCCTCGTTGAGCTCGATCGCGTCGAAATCGTCGATCGAGGCCCCGAGCTTCGCGAGGAGCTTCGGTATCGCCACCGTCGGCGCCATCATGACCCACTCCGGCTTCATGCCGCCCGTCGCGTACCCCGTGACGCGCGCGATCGGCTTCACGCCGAGCTCCTTCGCCTTCGCGTCGGACATGAGCGTCATCGCCGCGGCGCCGTCGCTGATCTGCGAGGCGTTCGCCGCCGTGATCGTGCCGTCCTTCTTGAAGACCGGTTTGAGCTTCGCCATCCCCTCGACGCTCGAGTCCGGACGCGGCCCCTCGTCGCGGTCGATGCGCACGGGATCCCCCTTCTTCTGCGGGATTTCGACGGTCAGCATCTCCTCGCGGAAATACCCCTTCTCGTGGGCCTCGACCGCCTTGCGATGGCTGTGGTAGGAATACTCGTCCATCTCCCCGCGCGACACCCCGTACTTTTCCGAGACGAGCTCGGCCGTGTTGCCCATGTGGTAGTTGTTGTAGATGTCCCAGAGGCCGTCGAAGACCATCGTATCGACGATCGCCCCGTCGTTCAGCCGGTACCCCGTGCGCGCCTGGCGCAGTATGTACGGGGCGTTGCTCATGCTCTCCATGCCGCCCGCGACCACGATCTCGGCGTCCCCGAGCTTGATCGCCTGCGCGCCGAGCACGACCGCCTTGAGACCGGAGCCGCATACCTTGTTGATCGTGAGCGCTCCGGCGGTTTCGGCGACGCCGCCGTAGATCGCGGCCTGCCTCGCCGGGTTCTGGCCGAGCCCCGCCGAGACGACGTTCCCCATGATGACCTCGTCCACGCGATCCCCCGGAACTCCCGAGCGGCGGAGCGTCTCCTTGACGACCATGGCGCCGAGCTGCGTCGCGCCGAAGGGCGTGAGCCCCCCGAGAAACTTGCCGAGCGGCGTTCTCACCGCGCCCGCGATGACCACTTCCTTCATGAGCTCCTCCTTTGATCGTTTCACGCGTTCTGCGCGAAGTTCTTCCTGATGAAATCGACGATATCCCGCGTATCCGTTCCCGGGCCGAAGAGCCGGGCGACGCCCGCCGTCTCGAGCCGTTCCGCGTCCTCGGCGGGAATGATCCCCCCGCCGAACACCTTGATGTGTCCCGCTCCCTTCTCCCTCAAGAGCTCCAGAATGCGCGGGAACATCGTCATGTGGGCGCCCGAGAGGATGCTGAGTCCCACGACGTCGACGTCCTCCTGTACCGCGGCCTCGGCGATCATCTCCGGGGTTTGGTGAAGCCCCGTGTAGATCACCTCCATGCCGGCGTCCCGCAGGGCGTTGGCGACGACCTTCGCCCCGCGGTCGTGGCCGTCGAGGCCGGGCTTGCCGATGAGCACCCTGATCGTTTTCCCCATGGACATACCTCCGGCGAACGTGTGCGATTCTAGAATACGGGGGGCTCGACGTACTCGCCGAACACTTCCTTCAGCACGGCGATGATCTCGCCCTCCGTGCAGTAGCAGCGCGCGCAGTCGAGGATGACCGGCATGAGATTGCCGCTCCCCTCCGCGGCTGTCCTGAGCCGGAGCAGCTCGCGCGCGGCCTTGTCGTTGTCGCGCCCGGCGCGGACCGCGGCGACGGCGCTCCGCTGATCGAGCTCGACCTGCTGATCGATTCTGAGAATGGGTATTTCGATCGTTTCGTCCTCGAGCTGGAATCGATTCACGCCGACGACGATCTTCCGCTCCCGCTCGACCGCTTTTTGATACTCGTACGCCGCTCGGCCGATCTCGCGCTGGAAGAACCCCGCTTCGATCGCCTTCACGACCCCTCCGAACTCCTCGATACGCTCGAAGTACTTTTCCGCCGCCTCCTCCATCTCGCGCGTCTTCGCCTCGACGAACCAGGAACCGCCGAGCGGATCGATCGAGTTCACGACGCCCGTCTCGTGCGCGATGAGCTGCTGCGTGCGCAGCGCGATGCGGACCGCCTTTTCGGACGGGAGCGCGAGGGTCTCGTCCATCGAGTTCGTGTGGAGGGATTGCGTGCCCCCGAGCACCGCGGAGAGGGCCTGGAAGGCGGTGCGGACGATATTGTTCTCGGGCTGCTGCGCGGTGAGCGAACATCCCGCGGTCTGCGTATGGAAGCGCAGGAGCCACGAGCGCGGATCCTTCGCGCCGTATTTCTCCTTCATCCGCTTCGCCCAGATGCGGCGCGCCGCGCGGTATTTCGCGATCTCCTCGAAAAAATCGAGATGGGCGTTGAAGAAGAACGAGAGCCGCGGGGCGAACTCGTCCACGTCGAGCCCGGCGGCGATCCCCGCCTCGACGTAGGCGAAGCCGTCGGCCAGCGTGAACGCGAGCTCCTGGACGGCGGTCGATCCCGCCTCCCTGATGTGGTAGCCGCTGATGCTGATCGTGTTCCAGCGCGGCACGTGGTCCGCGCAGAACGCCATGATGTCGGTGATGATCCGTATCGACGGCTCGGGCGGAAAGATCCACGACTTCTGGGCGATGTACTCCTTGAGGATGTCGTTCTGGATCGTTCCGCCCATCTCGTCGAAGCGCGCCCCCTTCTTCTCCCCCGCGCACAGGTAGAAGGCGAGCAGGATCGACGCCGGCGCGTTGATCGTCATCGAGGTCGTGATTTTCGCCATGTCGATCCCGTCGAAGAGGATCTCCATGTCGCGGAGCGAATCGATCGCGACGCCGCAGCGGCCGACCTCCCCCTCGGCGCGCCGGTGGTCGGAGTCGTATCCCATGATCGTGGGCATATCGAAGGCGACGGAGAGGCCCGTCTGCCCGTGATCGAGGAGGTAGTGATACCGCCCGTTCGTGTCGCGCGGCGTTCCGAAGCCGGAGAACTGCCTCATCGTCCACTGCCGCCCGCGGTACATCGTCGGGTACACGCCGCGCGTGAAGGGGTACTCCCCCGGAAATCCGAGATCGCGCAGGAAGTCGAGCCCCGCCGCGTCGTCGGGTCCGTAGAGAGGCTCCACGGGCGCCCCCGAGACCGTCGTGAAATCGACGTCCTCGGTCCCCCATTCCTCGTAGAGGCGCCTCCAGCGCTTCTTCGCCTCCGCGAAATCGTCTTTTTTCTCCGATGCCATCGTCCGTCTCCGTTCGGTTCGCCGCGATCGCGCCGCGGATCACACCTGCAAGCCGCCGGCGACGAGCCGCTCGAGCTCGCGCACCAGCCGGTACGGCGAAAGCCGCCCTCCGTACACGTCCTCCATCCCCCGTTCGATGACCGACCGCACGCTCTCGTGCTCCCAGACGCGCCGCTCGACGCGGTCCATGAAGGCCCCGCGGACGCGGGAGTAGAGCACGCGGCGCCGCTTCTCCGCGAGCAGCCCCCGCCCTTCGAGGTGGCGGCGATGCTCCTCGATACGTTCCCGCACCTCGTCGATCCCCGTCTCGCGCGTCGCCGAGGCCAGGACGACGGGCGGCCGCCAGCCTCCCTCGGGAACGTCCTTGAGCCGAAGCGTCTCCTCGAGCTCGCGCGCCGCGCCGACGGCGTCGCGGTGGTCGGCCTTGTTCATGACGAAGACGTCCCCGATCTCCATGAGCCCCGCCTTCATCGCCTGCACGCCGTCCCCCGACTCGGGCACGAGTATCACGACGACGGTGTGCGCCTTCTCCGCGATCTCGAGCTCGGACTGGCCGACGCCCACCGTCTCGATGAGGACGAGTTCCTTGCCGAAGGCGTCGAGCAGATCGGCCACCTCGTCCGTGCAGCTCGAGATGCCGCCGAGGCTGCCGCGGCTCGCGAGGCTGCGGACGAAAATCTCCGGGTCCTCCGACAGGCTCTGCATGCGGATCCGGTCGCCGAGAAGCGCGCCTCCGCTGAAGGGGCTCGTGGGATCGACGGCGATCACGCCGATCCGCTTCCCCTCGCCGCGCAGGATGCGCGACATCCGGAAAACGAGCGTGCTCTTTCCCGCCCCCGGAGGGCCGGTGAAACCGATCCGGTACGCCCCCCGCGTCATCGGGAACACGCCGTCCATCACCGCTTCCGCCCGGTCGCCGCCGTTCTCGACGATCGTGATGAGCCGCGCCGCGGCGGCGACGCGGCCGCGGGAGAACTCGTCGAGAAGCAGGGCGATATCCGGATCTCTCTTCATCGTTTCGGCGTCAGTATTCCACGCCCTTCCGCGCCTGCACGCCGGCGCGGTAATGGTGCTTGATCTCCCGCATCTCGGTCACCGTATCGGCGAGCTCGACCATCTCCTTCGGTGCGTAGCGGCCGGTGAGAATGAGCTCGAGCCCCGGCGGCTTCCGCCGCATGAGGCCGGTCACCCGCTCGAGGGCGACGAGCCCGAACGCGACCGCGACGTTGATCTCGTCGAGGATGAGCATATCGATCGAGTCGTCCTCGAGCAGCTCCTCGGCTCGACGCCACCCTTTCTCCGCGAGCTCGAGATCGACGGGCTCCGGCCGTTTCGGATCGACGAACTCGTCCCGGCCGTGCTGCTCGATCGTGAGGCCCGGCAGATGCGCGGCGGCGGCCAGCTCGCCGTAGAGGCGCCCCTTCATGAATTGGACGACGGCGACCCGCTTCCCGTGCCCGAGCGCCCGGAGAGCCGCTCCGAGAGCGGCCGTGGTCTTTCCCTTGCCGTCTCCCGTGTACAGCTGGATCGTTCCCTGTTCGAACCCGGCCATACCGAACCTCTCCCCTTCGGCGCGGGGGCGCGACGCCGCCGGCCGACGGCGATGTGCACGTAAGATGTTGGAGCGTATATCAATCGCGCGGATTTGTCAACGGCTCGCGCGGGAAGCGCTCGGGAGGACCGGAAAGAGCGGCGCGCCTAGTTCCCTGCCCGCTCCTCGGCCGGCGCCATGCTCCGTTCGCGCACGAGGGGAAGCGTCACGAGGAACGCGGCCCCCTTCCCCTCCACGCTCGTCACCGTGATGGCGCCGCCGTGGTCCTTCACGATGCGCTGCGCGAAGGCGAGCCCCAGCCCCGACCCTTCCTCCTTCGTCGTGTAGAACGGCGTGAATATCTTGTAGACCTGATCCGCGGGGATCCCTTTTCCGTTGTCCGAGATCTGCGCGCAGATCGTGTCCGCGTCCCGCTTCGTGCTCAAACGGATGACGCCGCCCGAGCCGATCGCCTCGATCGCGTTCTGCAGTATGTTGAGAAACACCTCGTGGATCTTCACGACGTCGAACTGGCATCGCGGAAGATCGGGAGCGAAGCTCTTGAGGAGCGTGATCCCGCGATCCTCGAAATCCCTTCTCAGGAGCTGGCAGTTGTCCTCGAGCACCTGGTTGAGATCGCTCTCCTCGAGCCGAAGCTCGCTGACCTTCGACTGAAGCCCCTCGAGGTAGCGTTCGAGGCGAAGCGCCTCGTTCATGATGATCTCGAGCTTGTCCCTGTCGGCGCCGGTGATATCCGTGGACTGGTACAGGTTCCGGGCGAATCCGCCGATCGCGACGAGCGGATTCTTGATCTCGTGGATGACCGAGGAGGTGAGCTCGCCCGAGATCGCGAGCCGCTCGGCCTTCATGATCCGCTCCTCGTAGGCCTTGAGCTTGCGATAGGTCGCCTTGAGGCTCTCGACGTTCTTCTTGAGGGATTCCTTGAGCTGCGCCGCCCGGAGCGACGTCGTCGCGTGGCTCACGATCATCTCGAGGAGATGCGCGTCCTCCGCGGTGATCGCCTTTCCGGTGAATATGTTGTCGACGAGCAGCAGCCCGAGGCTGTCCTCCGCGGTCGCGACGGGACAGATGCAGAAGTCCTCGAGACCGAGCGCCCCGGCGACGCAGCGGTCCGCCTCCGAGACGAGATCGTCCTTCTTCACGAACCGCACCTCGTGCATCCCCCTGATGATGACCCCGTCGAGATCGTTGATGGGGATCGAGAGATCGCCCGTCGTCTTCGTGAGCGGGCTGTTCCGCAGGGTGTGGAGCTTCTGTCCCTTGTTGACGAGCTTGTCGAGGGAAAGGTTCTCGTCCTTCTCGAGGACGTGCCAGATGCTGTCGGCCTCCTCGGCCGACGAGGGTCCGAGAGCGTACTTGCCGCGCAGCAGGTCGAACTCCTGTCCGCGCAGGAACACGAAGGCCCGGTTGAAGCCGAGCCCCTGCTTCGCCGTGATGACGGTGAGGATGGCGAGCAGGATATCCTCCTCCTTGTCGAGATGGGCGATGATCTTGCTCACCTCGCCGAGGAGGTTCATGAGCTTGCTTCTCCGGATCACCTCCATGTAGAGATCCTCGACCTTCTTCGAGTACATCGAGGAGCGCACGAGGGCGTCCTCGAGCGTCTCGAGGAGCGTGATGTCGACCCAGCGCCTGCCCTTGACCCGCTCCTTGAGCTGTTTGAAGAAGGGGCATTTGAAGCAGCACTGTATGAGCTTTTCCTCGAGGCGCGGAAAGACGCGGTCCCCGCACCGGTGTCCCGTGATCTCCCAGCAGGGGGCGCTTTCCTGCCCGAACGCGGGGCAATCCTTCTTGTCGCAGGAGAGAAACTCCCAGCAGTTGTTGATTTTGTTGGAGTACTTGCTTTCCATCATGGCCGACATCCGCGGAGACGCTAGCACACGGACGAGGCGCCCGTAAAGCGGTATTATCCCGGGCGGGGGCACGGCGGCTCGATTCGAATCATCCATCCCGCCCCCGGGTATCGAGCGCCGGCGCTACCGGATGTAGATCCCCTTTATCGAGCCCCACGTCGCCGTCGCCGCCGGCGTGAGGCAGGTGTTCTGCGATCCGGGCGTGGGAAAACATCCCGTGCCCGCCGGATCGCAGGTCGCCGTGCACGGATTGAGCGCGTCGAACGTGATCCAGACCGAGGGAGCGTCGGAACGCCGGCCGATCGAACGGTCGTCGCGCGCGGCGACCTCGCGGTAAGCGTAGCTGTCCACGAGCGCCGTGTCGCCCCCGGCGAGCCGGTAGAGCGAGACGACGTCCCCGGTGTTGTTGAGGCTGAGCCCGTAGAGAGGAAAGCCGTTCGCCTCCTCCCACGCCCGGGAATCGCTCCCGTAGACGACTCGCACGGCTCCGGGATCGAGCGTTCCCGCGAACCCGTACCGGAACACCGTCGGGCCCTCGGCGTCCGCCAGCCGGTACGCCGAGAGGTCGACCGGAACGGTGCCGATGTTTCGTATCTCGATCCATTCGTCGTCGCGGAGGTTCGTCGTTCCGTCGCCGTCCCAGTCGCGGGCCGGATCCGCGACGAACTCGTTCACGACGATCTGCGCCGCGCACGGCGCGGGCAGCGAGGAGAGCGCGCACAGGCAGAACGCGAGACACAACAAAAAACGGAATATATTCCTCATCATCGTCCTCCCTTCATCCTACCCCGGAACATATTCCCGCGGGCGGGCCGCACGAGCCGCCGTGCCGATCCGCCGCCCGAGAGCATAACACGGCGGCGCCCCGGAAATCCAGAGGGCATTCTCGGGGCGCCGTACGATCGATCGCGGCGGAAGAGCGGCCGGGAGATTCGCGCGCTCTCAGCGGAAAAGCGCCTTGATGACTCCCCACGTGCCGTCTTCGACGCCGATGACGGCGAGTTTCGCCACCTTGATCTGGAACGCGAGGTTCGATTGTCCCGGCGGGGTTCCGGTCCACGAGAACACGGCGTTCCCGGTGAGCGTGAATCCGTCGGAGAGCTGGCCGCCGGAAATCCAGAGAATGTCGAGTCCGGGCCCCGTCGCGCTCGAGGACGCGCCGACGTTCTGGCCGTCGAGAGCGAGATCGCTCACGACGACGCTCGTTCCGGCGTATACGGCCCTCGTCCTCACGAAGATATCCCCGAACTGAATGAAGGGGGTATGATACACGAGCGATTGGCCGCCGAGAGAGAAGGTGACGTTGCCGCTCACGTTGTCGTAGACGAGCGAGAACGGCTCGACGACGCCGTTCAGCCAGTCGTATTGCCTCGTCACCGCCGGGGCGGACGTGCTCTGTCCGAGGTCGAGCTCGAACGTGGCGGCGCCGCCGCGGTCGCCGATCCTTCCCTCGGCCACGAAGATGGTATCGGAAACGAGCGCCGAAAGCTCGGCGTCGGTCGCCAGGTGCTGCACCGAAATAGCGTACGCACCTGCGGCGCACAGCATGAGAAGCGAAAAAACGAAAGCAGTCTTCATGTAGTTGCTCCCCTAGAAAAAGGCGTCTTCGGATCGAGTTTCATAACCGCGCGCTCCTCACAAAGCACTTAATGATATACGCGCAATATACAGTCATGTATTATTTTAGCACAATTCGCGGAGGCTGTCCAGACAAAAGGGGCACGCCCGCGAATCGCCGATTCGCGGCAGAAAAAAGGAAGGCCGGCGTCCGGCCTTCCTTTTTCTCCGTCGATCGGCGCGGCGCCGCTATTTCGATCCGTCCGACCCCCTTTTCGCGAAAAACGCCGAAATCAGCAGTCCGAACCCCATCCCGAGCGGGATGAGACCGAAGACGCCGTTTTCGAGTCCGGCGTGGACCGAGACGGAGACGATGATCCCGAGCGATATGAAGCTTATAACGAGGCCCCAGCCGAGCAGCGCGAGGAAAGAGTTCGACCTTTTCGGCGGCGCCGCGGGCTCCTCGGGGATCGGGAGCCCCTTCTCGATCGCCGCGATGCGCTCCTTGCGCTTCAGCTCCTCTTCCCTCCCCCGGTAGATGATGCCCACGATCGCGATCGTTATGCCTCCGAAAACGGCGATGATCGGGATGAGCACCGCGAGCGTTTCAGGTCCGACGTTGAACATACGAGGCTCCTTTCTCGTTTCCCGTCCGCGGGCCGCCTCGTTCGTCCGGGCGGCCTTCCGAACCGTATGACCGAGCGCCGGCCGGAAAGTTTCGAAATTCTTCGCGGCGCGAGGAATTCCTTTCCGGGCCCCGCGCCGCGTGCGATAATTTTTGAAACCGGCCCGCCGATCGGTTTGTCAAACGGACATGGAGGAATGCGTGCGGCTGCCGATGGAACGAAGCGTCGTCGAGAAGGCGTGCCTCGGCGACGAGCGCGCCTTTCGCCGCATCCTCGAGGAGCACCATGCGCTCATCTACTCGGTCGTCCACGGCGTGCTGCAGAACCGCGCCGAGGCGGAGGACGCCGTGCAGAACGTCTTCATACGGATCTATCGCGGTCTTCCGGAGTATCGCGGCGACTCGAAGCTCTCGACGTGGATCTACCGCATCGCCCGGAACGAAGCTCTCAACGCGATCGCGAAACGGCGGACGGATCATGTGCCGCTCGACGATTGCGACGGCCTTCAGTCCGCGGGCGGCGGGCCCGACGAGGCGCTCGAGGGCGGCGACGCCGCCCGGCTCCTCGGGCGCTCGATGGAGCGCCTCGACGAACCGCAGCGGATCGCCATCGACCTGCGCTACCGCGGGGAAAAATCGTACGAGGAGATCGCCGAAATCATGGAGCTCCCGCTCGGAACCGTGAAAACGCACATTCACCGGGGGAAGATCGCCCTCCGCCGCATGCTCGCGCGCGGAGCGGCGGGCGCCCCCGTGAAAGGAAGCGGTGACGTATGACGTGCCGTAACATCGAAGAGCTTCTCCCCGCGTATCTCGACGACGACCTGCCGCCGGACGACCGCGCGGCGGTCGAGCGCCATCTCGCCTCCTGCGCGGCGTGCCGCCTCATGCTGAACGAGTTCGCGCGTCTCGAGGGCTCTCTCGTCTCGCTCCGGGACACGGTGCCTTCCCCTCGAGCGGCCCTCCTCCGTTTCGACGAGCGCCGCGGCCGGAGCCGGGCTCGCGCCCTCGGCC
>JAGUZZ010000360.1:0-4567 GCA_020060525.1 bacterium
CGATCGGCCCGAGAACGAGCCAGCGGACGACGCGCACCGCCGCGGTGTCGGCCGCGACCGCCTGCTTTTCCTGGGAGGACGCCGGCGAAGGCGCCGGCAGGAACGTCGCCGCGAAAAGGAAGATCGAGACGAAGATCGTCGCGAACATGCGTTTCATGGGGATCCTCTCTTGCGCGGCGCGGGCCGCGGCGCGAAAGCCGTACGGATTCAGCTCATGGCGGGAGCGATGATACCGGAACGCACCCCGTTTTTCAAGACGGCGCGTCCGGCGCGGCGGAGCGGCTCCGTGGAGCGGCTCGACTCAGGCCGGCGGCGCCGCGGGACTGCGCCCGGACCGGGTTTGCCGCCCGGCAGGCGAACGGATTGCCGTAAATGAAGTTGCGCGCGGGCTTTCTCTTTCATATCATTCCGGCATTCGGGCTCGCGCCCGTATCGAAAGGAGAGCGGTGCGATGAAGATCCGACATGCGATCGCCGCCGTCGCGATACCGGCGATCCTTCTCGCCGGCTGCGGAGAAAAAGGGACGCCGGGAGGGGAGAGCGAAGGAGCCGCGGCGAAGGCGTGGCTTCCGTTCAACGAAGGGATGGCGCTCGCCGCGAAAGAGGGCAAGCCCGTCGTCATCGATTTTTACACGTCGTGGTGCCACTGGTGCGAGGTGATGGACCGCGAGACGTTCTCGGATCCCGAAGTGAAAAAGTACCTCGCGGAGCATTTCGTGGCGATCCGCATCGACGCCGAAAACCGCAGCGACTCGCTCGTCTATCAGGACGCCTCCTACAGCCCGTTCACCATCGCGAGGCGGTTCGGCGTGCGGGCGTTTCCGTCGCTCGCCTATCTCGACGCGGAGCAGGAGCTCGTGACGGTCGTCCCCGGCTTCGTGCCGGCGAAGACCTTTCTGCCCATCCTCCAGTACATGAAGAAGGAATGCTACAAGCAGCGGATGACGTTCGAGGAATACATGAAACGCAGCGGCGACTGCGATTCGGCGAAAACGGGGGCCTGAGCCCCCGCGGAACGGGAAGGAGTGCGTGAGATGAGAATCGGAGTGTTGACGGGCGGCGGGGACGCGCCGGGGCTCAATCCCGCGATCGCGGGCGTGGTGGAGCGGGCGTCGATCGACGGCATCGAGGTCGTCGGCCTCAAGCGCGGCTGGCAGGCGCTCTCCATACGCGAGAACGACCACCACATCGTGAAGCTCGGCCCTGAGATCATCCGCGAGTGGAGCCGTCTCGGCGGGAGCAAGCTCCAGTGCAGCCGGACGAACCCCGTCAAGGAGGACAACGACCGGACGGATCTCGTCAAAGAGAACATGAAGAAGTGGAGCCTCGACGCGCTCATCGCGATCGGCGGCGAGGACACGCTCGGCGCGGCCGAGGTGCTCAACGCGCGCGGCGTTCCGGTGATCGGCATCCCGAAGACGATCGACCGCGACCTCGCCGGCACCGAGTATACGCTCGGCTACGACACGGCGCTCAACGTGATTTGCGAGAGCGCCGAGCGCGTGGCGCACACCGCGGAGTCGCACGAGACGATCTTCTTTCTCGAGGTGATGGGAAGGCACGCCGGATGGCTCGCGCTCCGGGGCGGAGAATCCGCCTTCGCCGACGTCATCCTGATCCCCGAGTATCCCTTCTCCGTTCACAAGCTCATATCGGTCCTGAAGGAGCGGCAGAAGGAGAACGAGCACCTCGGTTTCGAGCATCGCTACAAGATCATCGTCGTCGCCGAAGGCTCGCACATCGATGGCGAGGAAGCGGTCCGGCGCGACAGCAAGCTCGACGAGTTCGGACACTACAGCCTCGGCGGCGTCGGCGACTATCTCAAGGGGCTCCTCGAGCACGAGTTCAAGCACACGCGATACACCGCGCTCGCCTACCTGCAGCGCGGCGCGCCGCCCACTCAGCGAGACCGGCAGATCGGCCGCCGGTTCGGCCACGCCGCGGTCGAGCTCGTCAAAGACGGGAAGTTCGGCCACATGGTCGGCGTGCAGAAGTCGAAGCTCACCGTCGTGCCGCTCCGTGAAGTGCGCAAATCGCCGCGCCTCGTCGACGTCGACAAGCTCTACGACCGCGAGCGGCTCAACGTGAAGATCGAGAATCCGCTTCTCGAGGGATAGCGCTCGGGAGACGAACGGTTCGCGAAGGCGCCCTCCGCAGGGGGGCGCCTTCGTATTGCGCGCGCCGCCCGCCCGCGGGACGCGGCGTCAGCCGCGGCGGAAGATCGCGACGATCTCCGCGTGATAGGTCGCGGGGAAGAGATCGACGAGGTCGAGGCCCGAGAGCAGGTAGCCCGCCTCGATGAGCGAGGCGGCGTCGCGCGCGAAGGTCGGCGGATCGCACGAGACGAAGACGATCTCGGCGGGCTTCAGGCGCACGAGCCCGGCGAGCAGCGGTTTCGGAAGGCCGAGGCGGGGCGGATCGACGAGCACGAGATCGAAATCGCGGAGCCCGCCGATCTCCCGCGCGGCGTCCCCTCGCCGGAACTTCACGTTCGACACGCGGTTGAGGCGGGCGGCCGCGACGGCGTTGCGCACGGCGCCCCGGTCCCGCTCGATGCCGAGCGCCTCGCCGGCCGTTCCGGCGAGCGCGATCGTGAAAAAGCCCGTACCGCAGTAGAGATCGAGGAGCCTGCGGGGAACCGCCCGCGGCAGCGAGCGCACGAGCGCCTGAAGCTCCGCGCCGAGAAGCGCGTTCACCTGAAAGAACGAATCGGGACCCACCGGGTAGAGGAGCGAGCCCGCCTCCATGAGGATCTCGGGCGGCCCCACGCGGTCGAGGAGCCCCCAGAAATGCACGTTGCCGAAGCGGTCCATGCGGACGCGCACTTCGGTGAGCGGCTCGAGCGCCTCGGGGGGGATCGCCGCGATCGCCGCGCGCATCGCCTCCGGGAGGAGGAGACATCCGGCGGGGGGGAAGGGCACGAGCGATTCCGATTCGCGCATGAGAAAGCCGGGGCGCCGCTCCTCGTCCACCTTGAAAACGGCGTGGTTGCGGTATCCGTACCGCGACGGCGACGGGATGACGCGGTCGAAGACGGTCGCGATCCTGCCGATCCGCGAGAGATCCTCGAGGACCGCCTGCGTCTTGACGGCGATCTCGTCCTCGTAGCCGAGGTGCTGCAGGTGGCATCCGCCGCAGACGCCGAACACGGGGCATTCGGGCTCGCGCCTCATCGGCGACGGCGAAACGATCCGCTCGATGCGGGCGAACACGACCCTCTTGCGCTCGCGCACCGGCGCGCATTCGACGGTATCGCCCGGGGCCGCGTACGGCACGAAGACGGTCGCGTCCTCGAAGAAGCCGAGTCCGTAGCCGCCGTGTACGATCTTCTTGATCTCGAGCTGCATGACGTAGATGTATAGCAGCGCGGCGCCGGATGTGGAACATAATTCGACGGCTCCACGCGGCGCCACGGGGAACCTCGATCCCGCGGGGAGCGCCCCCGCGCGGGAAGTTGTCCTTTACCGGGACCCCTCCGGAATCTATACTTCCCGGCATGCGCATCGGCATGATGATGAAATGGAAGGTCCCGCCGATGAACGTCCGCGTGTCGAACGAGGCGGGAACGCTCGCGGCCGACGGGCACGAGGTCCATTTTCTCGTCGAGCGCCGGCGCGGCGAGCCGGCCGAGGAGACGGTCGGTTCGGCGCGCGTCTCCCGCGGCGTCGAGATGTCGCGGCTTCGCGAGATCGCGCACCGGTACACGTTCAACTTCACCTTCCGCGACCCGCTCTGGGCGCGCGCCGTGGATCGCTTCGTCCGCGAGCGCGGGATCGAGGCGCTCCACGTCGACGATCTCCCGCTCATGAAGGAGGCGGTCCGCGCGGGGCGGCGCCACGGTCTGCCCGTCGTGGCCGATCTCCACGAGAACTATCCGGCGGGGCTTCAGGTCTGGTACACGAACCCCCTCAAGAAACGGACGATCTATTCGTTCGGGCGATGGTCCCGCTACGAGCGCGACATCCTGCGGGACGCGGACGCCGTGATCGTCGTGATCGAGGAGGCGCGGGAGCGGATCGCCTCGCTCGGCGTTCCGAGGGAGAAGATCCTCGTCGTGCCGAACACCGTCCCCGCCGAAACGGGGGCCGTTCCGATCGACGATCGCGTCGTCGGGCGGTACCGGGGCCGCTTCGTCGTTTCCTACATCGGGGGGTTCGCGCCGCATCGCGGGCTCGACGCGGCGATCCGCGCGCTGCCGCTCCTTCGGGACGCGGTGCCGGAGATCCTTCTCGTTCTCGTCGGCGGCGGGAACGACGCCTACCGGCGCCGCCTCGAGGCGCTCGCCCGCGAGGTCGGCTGCGCGGACCTCGTCGAGTGGACGGGATGGAAGAGGCAGGACGAGATCTGGAGCTACATCGAGGCGAGCGACGTCTGCCTCGTCCCGCACGCGCGCAACCCCCACACGGACACGACGATCCCGAACAAGATATTCCAGTACCTGATGCGCGAGCGGCCGGTGATCGTGAGCGATTGCCCGCCGCTTCGGCGCGTCGCCGAGGACACGGGGGGCGGGCTCGTCTTCGACTGGCGCCGTCCCGACGAGCTCGCCGCGCGCGTCGTCGAGCTGC
>JAGUZZ010000267.1:0-4889 GCA_020060525.1 bacterium
CGCGGGGCGCCTCGACGAGGCCCGCGAGCTCGCCGCGCGGCTCGCCTCCGTCTTCGAGCCGGGGTGCTTCTACCTCGAGATCCAGAATCACGGGATACCGGAGGAGGCCGCCCTCAGGCCGCTGCTCGCGGAGCTCGCGGCCGGGACGGGGATCCCGCTCGTCGCGACGAACGACTGCCATTACCTCCGGGCCGAGGACCACGTCGCGCACGACGTTCTGCTGTGCCTCCAGACGGGCAAGGAGATCGACGATCCGGCGCGCGTGATGAGATCGCACCCCGAGACCTACTTCAAGTCGCCCGAGCAGATGGCGGCGCTCTTTCCCGAGTACCCCGAGGCGCTCGCCGCGACGCTCGAGATCGCCGAAAAATGCTCTTTCACGCTCCCCGAGGGCCGCTCGCAGCTCCCGCGGTTTCCGCTGCCGGAGGGATGCGAGAGCGCCGCCGGGTACCTCGAGCGCCTCGTGATGGAGAACCTGCCGAAGCGCGTCGCGCACGTGACCGACGAGGTGCTCGAGCGCGCGCGCTACGAGCTCTCGGTGATCGAGAGGATGGAGTTCGAGGGCTACTTTCTCGTCGTCTGGGACATCGTCAACGCCGCCCGGGAGCGGGGGATACCCGTCGGCGCGGGGCGCGGCTCGGCGGCGGGGAGCCTCGTCTGCTACGCGCTCGGCATCACCGCGATCAACCCGCTCGAGCACGGGCTCCTCTTCGAGCGCATGCTCAACCCCGAGCGCGTCTCGATGCCGGATATCGACGTCGATTTCTGCGACGAGCGCCGGCAGGAGGTGATCGAGCACGTCATCGCCAAGTACGGCAAGGACAACGTCTGCCAGATCATCACCTTCGGGCGGCTCGCGGCGCGGGCGGTCCTGCGCGACGTCGGCCGCGTGCTCAAGGTGCCGTACGCGGACGTCGACCGCCTCACGAAGATGATCCCGCCTCAGGTCGGCACGACGCTCTCGAAGGCGCTGCAGGCCGTTCCCGAGCTCGACGCGCTGTACAAGAAGGACGAGACCGTCAAGAAGCTCATCGATCTCTCCTTCGCCCTCGAGGGGCTCGCGCGGCACGCCTCGACGCACGCGGCGGGGATGGTCATCACGCCGACGAGGCTCGTCGACCACGTTCCGCTCTTCCGCTCGAACAAGGGCGAAATAACGACCCAGTACGAGATGAAGATCCTCGAGAAGCTCGGCATCCTCAAGATCGACGTCCTCGGGCTCAAGACCCTTTCGCAGATCCACAACACCGTGGCGCTCGTGGCCGAGCACGAAGGCGTTCGGATCGACGTCGACAAGATACCGTTCGACGATCCGGCCGTCTACGAGCTCCTTCGCCGCGGCCAGACGGTCGGCGTCTTCCAGCTCGAAAGCTCGGGGATGCGCGACCTTCTCCGGCGCATCGAGCCGACGAACTTCGGCGACGTGACGGCGATCAACGCGCTCTACCGGCCGGGACCCCTCGGCAGCGACATGGTGAGCGATTTCATCGAGTGCAAGCACGGCCGCAAGAAGATCGAGTACGAGGACCCGCGGCTCGAGCCGATCCTCGCGGAGACGTACGGCGTCATCCTCTATCAGGAGCAGGTGATGCACATCGCGAGCGATCTCGCGGGCTTCACGCTCGGGGAGGCCGACAAGCTGCGCCGCGCGATGGCGAAGAAGGACCAGAAGGAGATGGACCGGAAGCGCCAGGCGTTCGTCGAGGGCGCCACGACACGCGGGCTCTCGCGGAAGAAAGCGATCAAGATATTCGACCTCATCAATTTCTTCGCGGGATACGGATTCAACAAGTCCCATTCGGCGGCCTACGCCGTGATCTCGATACAGACGGCGTTCCTCAAGGCGCATCATCCCGCCGCGTTCATGGCGGCCTCCATGACGTGCGACATGGCGAACACCGACCGCCTCGTCGTCCTGCTCGACGAGTGCCGCAGCCTCGGCGTCGCCGTGCGTCCGCCCGACGTGAACTCGGGCGGGGTCGGCTTCGGCCTCTCCGGGGGCGAGATCACCTACGGGCTCGCGGCGATCAAGAACGTCGGCGTGCAGGCGATCGAGGCGGTGCTCGAAGCGAGGCGCCGCGGCCCGTTCACCGACCTCTTCGACTTCTGCGAGCGCGTCGACCTGCGGCAGGCGAACCGCCGCGTCATCGAGAGCCTCATCCAGAGCGGCGCGATGGATTGTCTCCCCGGCACCCGCGCCGAGAAGACGGCCTCCCTCGACCGCATGCTCTCGCGGGCGTCGCGCCGGCAGGGGGAGCGCGAGCGCGGGCAGGGGTTTCTCGGATTCCTCGAAGGGGGCGAGTCCCGGACCGTTCCGCTCGACGCGGCGCCCGACTGGGACGACGCGACGCGGCTGCACCGCGAGCGCGAATCTCTCGGATTCTACTTCAGCGGGCATCCCCTCGACCGGTGGAACGACGTTCTCGGCGGCCTGCTCAGCGTCTCGAGCCGGACCCTCGGCGGGAAACGAGACCGCGAGGCGGTCGTGTGCGCGGCGCTCGTGGGGGAGCAGCGCGTCATCATGGACAGGAAAGGGAATCCGATGGCCTTCGTCACGGTCGAGGATCTCCACGGCACGTTCGAGGTGATCGTGTTCTCCGACTGCTACCAGAAGCGGCGCGCGAAGCTGCAGCAGGACTCGCTCGTCGTCGTCGCGGGGAAGGTCGCCATGAAGGACCGCGGCGAGGTGAAGATCATCGCCGACGAGATCTACACGATCGAGGAGGCGGTGCAGATACTCGCCCGCAGGGTGCACCTCACGATCCGGGGCGAGACGTTCGGCGAGCGGGAGCTCGAGCGGATGAAGGAGATCATGGCGCGCCATCCCGGCACGCGCGAAGTCGTCTTTCACGTGCGCGAGAACGGCCGGGAGCGGGGGGCCGTCCGCGCGCGCATGGCAAAGGTGTCCCCGCGCGTCGAGCTTCTGAGAGAGCTCGAAACGATCGGAGGAGTGGAGCATGTGGAGATTTCGCGTTAGAACAATCGCCGTCGCGGCCGCGGTCGCGGCGCTCGCCGCTTCGGCGGCTCCGGCCCAGATACTCGAGGACGTCACGGTCGTGAGCGTCCCCTCGGCGGGCGTACTTCCTCACGGCGGCTATCTGTTCCACGGCAACCTGGGCCCCGCGAGCAGCATACTCGGCTCGGCGGCCGTCGGATTCTTCGACCGGCTCATGCTCGGCGCCTCCTTCGGCCTGCAGGACGTGATCGGGAGAGGGGACATGTCGGTGAACGACCGGATCGGGCTGCAGGCGCGGCTGCGCGTCGTCGAGGAGACGGTGACCCGCCCCGCGTTCACGCTCGGGATCGACACGCAGGGGGAGGGGCGGTACATCGAGAGCGAGGACCGGTACGAGCGCAAATCGCGCGGCCTCTTTCTCGTCGTCGGCAAGAACTACCGTCTGATCGACGATCTGTCGCTGAACGGCGGGATCAACTATTCGTTCGAGGACCGCGACGAGTCGGGCGTCAACCTGTTCGGCGGGATCGATATCGGCATCGTCCCGTGGATGAGCCTCCTGCTCGATTACGACGCGGCGCTCGACGACAACAGCGAGAGCGCGGCGACGAGCCGGACGCGCGGGCGGGGGTATCTCGACACCGGCATACGGCTCGATTACCGCGAGAACCTCCGGTTCAAGATCCTCTTCAAGGACCTTCTCGGCAACTACGAACCCGAGACGGGCGTGTACCGCTCGATCGAGGTCTGGTACATCGACGTCTTTTGACGAGCGCCCGAGCGCGGGGGAGGTCCCCGCCGGCCTTTTTTGCCCTTGACCCTCGCGGCGGGGATTGTCTATAATTGTACTTGCCAGCGAACGAGGTGGAAATCGTCCCGTGTTGCATGTCCCTGATGGGAAAGCGTATGACTTTCCGAAGTAGTCAGGGATTTTTATTTTGGGGGGAATCACGAACATGGTGAAAAAGGAGCTTCTCGATATCCTCGCATGCCCGAAATGCAGGAACGCGTCGTACTCGACGAAACGGGGACGCGTCTTCTGTGCCGGGCGTGCCGCGTGAGATACCCGATCGAGGATGACATCCCCATAATGCTCATCGATCGGGCCGAAGCGATGGAGTAGGGTTCGAGAGGGAGGTCGGCAGCCCAGTGTGCCTCTTCACGCATGTCGCCGCGGGAGCGCTCGCGGGCGCGTTCGCACCCTCTCCGATCCTCGCCCCGGTGTTCGGCCTCGGCAGCCACGTTCTCCTGGATATCCTGCCGCATCACGACATCGACCGGATGAGGTACGAGATCGCCCTCGCCGCCATCGCGGTCGCGGCGATCGTTCTCGGGGGCGCCCTCGACCTGAAGGTCGCCCTCGGCGTCGCGTTCGGGCTCCTGCCGGATCTCGAGAACCTGCTCTGGAAGCTCGGCGCGATACGGGACGACCAGAAGATCTTTCCCGGGCACCGCAAGCTCATCGCTCACGGCGCCGTTCTCGGCGTTTCCAATCTCTACGTGCAGGCCGTCCTCTCTGCGGCGGCGGTCGCATTCCTCATACGGAGGGGCGCATGAAACGACTCGTTCTCCCGTTCGCGCTCGCGGCGTTCGCGGCGGCCCCGGCCCTCGCGGAGCCCTTCCGCGTCGTGTCGTCCGACCGCGGAGGCGTCACGATCGAGTTCACGATCGCGGAGCCCTCGCTCGCCGTCGTCGATACGGCGGGCGGCGAGCGCCTCTGCCGCGTCTCGCTCGAGGACTTCTTCATGCTCGACGTTCCCGGCATGCCCATGCTGCCCGTGCGGCGCTTCTTCTTCGCCGTTCCCGGGCGCGAGGGCGTACGGCTCGAGGTGATCGATCAGGAAGTATCGTTCATTCCCGGAGCGCTGCCGACGGTCGCCCTCGAGAAGGGATCGCGGGCCGACGTCCGCGCGGCGCTCGCCGCCGCGCCGCC
>JAGUZZ010000174.1:0-5189 GCA_020060525.1 bacterium
CCCCGGCCAGGCAGAGAACGGCGGCCGCGAGCGCGGTCCGAAGAGGCGCCGCGGCGAAGGCGCGGAGAGAGAACGCGCGGGCGCGGGGACGCATCGAGCAACGGGGACCGTTCATCGCGAAACCTCCAGCGCGGGACGGCAAACCTATTTCACGAGATCTATCGCGCGCCCGTACAGCGACTCGGCGGCGCCCGCGAGCGTCTCCGACAGGGTCGGATGCGGGAAGATCGATTCGGCGAACTGCTCGCCGGTGAGGCCGCGATCGAGCGCCACGATCGCGGGCGCGAGAAGCTCGGTCGCGTACGGGCCGATGATATGCGCTCCGAGAAGCCTCCGGTCGCCCTCGCGCGCGACCCATTTCACGAACCCGTCCTCCTCGCCGAGACCCTTCGCCTTTCCGCTCGCCGCGAAGGGGAAGCGTCCGGTCACGACCTTCTCCCCGCGCTTCTTGGCCTCCTCCTCGGTGAGGCCGACGCGGGATATCTCCGGGAGGGTGTAGATCGTCGCGGGAACCGCGTCGTAGGCGACCTCGCGGGCGCCGCCGAGGGCGTTCTCCGCCGCGACGATCCCCTCGCGCGTGGCGACGTGGGCGAGGAGGAGCCCGCCGACGACGTCCCCCGCCGCGTACACGCCGGCGCGCGAGGTCTCCATGCGGCGGTTGACCGCGATGCCGCCCCCGCCCGCCTCGATCCCGAGCGTCTCGACGCCGGATCCCGCGACGCGCGGCTTTCTGCCGACGGAAACGAGAACGATCTCGGAGGAGATCTCCGTCCCGTTCTCGAGCGTCGCGACGACGCCCGCCTCCGTCGCGCGGGCCGAGACGACCTTGGAGGAGAGATGGAGATCGATCCCCTTTTTCCGGAGAAGCATCTGCAGGGTACGGGATACCTGGGCGTCCTCGGTCGCGACGAGCGAGGGGAGCATCTCGACGATCGCGACCTTCGAACCGAACGCGTGGAAGATCGTCGCGAACTCGCACCCGATGACCCCGCCGCCGACGACGAGAACGCTCGCCGGGATCCGTCCGAGGTCGAGAACGTCCTTGCTCGAGAGGATCCGCGCGCCGTCGAACGGCATGAAGGGAAGCGACGCCTCGATCGAGCCCGTCGCGACGACGATGCGGGGAGCCTTGATACGCCCCGTTCCCTCGACCTCGATCTCGCCTTCCCCCGCGATCCGCCCCGCGCCGCGGAGCACGTCGATCCTGCGCGCCTTGAGGAGCTTCTCGATCCCCGAAACGAGCTCCCGGACGACGCGCGCCTTGTTCGCGAAGAGCCCCGCCGCGTCGATCGCGATCTCTCCGCGGGCGACCCCGGCTTCGCGGGCGGCGCGGGAGCGCTCGACGAGGTGGGCGGCCGCCTGGAGCGCTTTCGTCGGAATGCATCCCCAGTTGAGGCAGGTGCCGCCGAGCGACTCGCGCTCGACGAGGCAAACGCGCGCGCCGAGCTGCGCCGCGCGTATCGCCGCCGGATAGCCCGCCGGTCCTCCGCCCAGCACCGCGACGTCGTAATCACGGACCACGTTCTTCCTCCCCGCTTCTAAAAGAGCCGCTCGGCTTTGCTCCGCAGAAGCTTGGCCTGCGAGCGGTTGAGCCGCACCTCGGTCCGGTCCGCGTCGTCGAGCGCCATCATGAAATTGCCCCCCGACCACGGAACGACGTCGGCGATGCGGCGGATGTTCACGATATAATCCGCCCCGAGCCGGATGAAGCTCGCCGGATCGAGCTGCACCTCGAGCTCGTCGAGGTCCCGGTAGTTCGTCGGAAACGCGCCGTCCGCCGTGAAGGCCGCGACCCGCGAACCGTCGCGCCGAAGCATGGCGACTCGTCCGACGTCGACGAGCGAGGGCTCCCCCTCGACCACGACGACGATCCGGGGAAGGAAGCTCGTTCCGATCCGAATGCTGCCGGCGAGGGCGCGCAGCCGCCGCGCGTACTCCTCGCGCCGCGGCATCGCCGCGCGGACGCGATCGAGCGCCGCGCCGAGCCTCGCGCGGTCGATCGGCTTGAGGAGGTAGTCGAGGGCGTTCACCTCGAACGCCCTGATGGCGTACCGGTCGAAGGCGGTCGCGAAGACGACGAGGGGCGGCTCTCCCCCTTCGATGAGCGCCGTGACCACCTGAAATCCGTCCACCTCGGGCATCTGGATGTCGAGGAACACGAGCTCGGGCCGCTTCTCCCGCGCGAGATCGATCGCCTCCCGCCCGCCGGCGGCCTCGGCGACGATCTCGACGTCCTTCTCGCCGGCGAGAAGGAACCGCATCTCGTCGCGCGCGAGCTTTTCGTCGTCGACGATCATCGTTCGTATCGGCACGAGTCCACGCTCCTTGCCGGCGGCGGAATGACGAGGCGCACCACGGCGCCGCCGTCCCTGCGCGGCGCGATCGTGAAGCGTCCCTCGCCGCACGTGTAGAGGTTGATGCGCTCGATGACGTTCCGCAGCCCGAGGCCGCGCCCGACGAGCGCGTCGAGCGCGCAGTCGGCGACCGGTTCCCCCTCGTTCTCGATCTCGATCTCGAGCCCGCCCCCGAGCGGCCGGGCGGCGATGCGGATGCTGCCCCCGTCGAGACGCCGCGAGATCCCGTGTTTGACCGCGTTCTCGACGAGCGGCTGGAGGATCATGACCGGCACCGGAGCCTCGAGCACCTCCGGAGCGACGTCCTTGACGATCCGGAGCCGTTCGTCGCCGAACCGCACGCGCTCGATCGAGAGGTAGTCGTCGATGAAGGCGAGCTCGTCGCGGAGGCTGTGCGTCTCGTTCGAATCGTCGAGCGCCTTGCGGAAGATCGAGGCGAGGCGGCGCGTCATCTCCCGCGCCTTGTCGGCGTCGGTGCGGATGAGGGCGGAGATCGAGTTGAGGGTATTGAACAGGAAATGCGGGTTGATCTGGCTCCGGAGGGTCACGAGGCGCGCGTGCAGGAGCTGGCGCTCCTCCTCGCGCAGGAGAAGCTCGAGCCGCGCGTTGCTGGCGAGCTTGAGCGCGATGCCGAGCGTATAGACGATCGTGACGATCTCGAGAACGAGCGCGAACCCGTTCGTCGGCAGGAATCCGTAGATGTCGCGGCCCTTCGTGCGCTCGAGGAGGTAGTACCGGCCCGCGGCGAAGACGAGGAGCATCGCGAAGGGGATGAAGTTGCGGTCGAGCCGGCGCCGCCAAAGCTCCTCGATGAAGTTGTAGACGATCGAGAAGGGGTTGAGCGAATAGCTCCAGATCCCGCCGCCTCTTCCGAGGATCGTGACGAGGAGTCCGCTCGCGAGCCCGGCGCCGGCGTAGAACGGCAGCCCCGCCGGCTCTCCGAAGAGGTAGCACACGACTCCGACGGCGGCGCCGACGCCGGCGCCGACCCAGACGCCGCCGAGGAATCCGGCGAAGAGCGCCCCCTCGAGGGAGAGATCCATCGCGCCCTGATTCGTGAGCTTGCGCACGACGATCCCGACGACGAATATGGCGGCGAGCGCCGCGGCGAGCCGCGCCCGGTCCGCGGCGGACGCGGCGCTGCGAACGAGAACGTCGGCGACGAAGCGGAATCCGAGCACGAGGCTCGCGATCCCGGCCATGACCGCGATCCGCAGCAGGAGGTTGATGATGAGGAGCTCTTCCTGGGTCAACTTCAAGGGCATGGCGCATCCTAGAGCCGCTGCGCGCGGATCAGCCTGATCTGATCCTCGAAGCGCTTGGCGGTCTCGAAGCCGATCGCCTTGTAGAAGATATGCCCCTCGCGCAGAAGCACGTACGTGGTCGGCAGCTTCCGGACGCCGCCGAGATCGTTGACGACCGCCGCCCCGTTCGTGAACACGGGGAACGATATCGGCTGACGTTCCGCGAGCCGCCTGACCGCGGCGGGACCGTCCTTGTCGAGGGCGATGCCGAGAACGGTCATGCGGTGATTCTTGATCCTCTCGTGGAGGCCGTTGAGCTCGCGAATCTGCGCGACGCAGTCCTCGCTCCACGTGGCGAAGAGACAGAGGACGACGATGTTCCCCCGGTAATGCGACAGCCGGTACGCGGTTCCGTCGAGGGCGACGAGCGGAACGTCCCCGATCGTGTCGTACGTCTTGATCGTGACGTTCGGCGACGGCCGGTCGGCCTGCGCCGGCGGAGCGCCGTCCGCCTTTTCTTCGGTCCGCGAGCAGCCCGCGGCGACGAGCGCAACGAGCGCGAAAACGAGCGCGGCGGCGACGGCCGGCCGCGCGATTGGTGTGCGATCCATCGCGACCCTCATTTCTTCTTGATGAGCGCTGCGGCGATCGTGTTCTTCTGGATCTCCTTCGTGCCCTCGTAGATCTCGGCGATCTTGGCGTCCCGGTAGAAGCGCTCCACCTCGTATTCGAGGATATACCCGTAGCCGCCCAGGATCTGAACCGCCTCGTCCGTCACCGCCACGGCGGCTCGTCCCGCGTAGTACTTCGCCATGGACGTGAGCTTCGGATCGATGCGCCCCCGGTCGAAGTTCCACGCGGCCCGGTGGGTGAGGAGCCTCGCCGCGTCGATCATGGTCGCCATATCGGCGAGCTTGTGCTGGGTGACCTGGAAATCGGCGAGGCGCTGGCCGAACTGCTGCCGCTGTTTCGCGTACTCGAGCGCGCGGTCGAAGGCCCCCTGCGCGACGCCGACCGCCGTCGCCGCGATCTCGGCGCGGCTCTCGTCGAAGAACTCGAGGACGTGGTAGAACCCCTTCCCCTCCTCGCCGATGAGGTTCGCGGCGGGAACGCGGACGGAGGCGAAGGAGACCTCGGCCGTCGAGGTCATGCGTATCCCCATCTTGTCGCCGACCTCGGCGGTCTCGATCCCCTCGGCGCCCTTCTCGACGAGGATGAGAGATTGCCCGCGGTACCCCGGCTTCGCGGCGGGATCGGTCTGGCAAAGCACGATGAAGCAGTCGGCGATGCAGCCGTTCGTGATGAACGTCTTGGTGCCGTTCAGCACCCACCCGTCTCCGTCGCGCACCGCCGTCGTATCCATCGTCGTGATGTCGCTCCCGTGATTCGGCTCGGTGAAGCAGCCGGCGGAGATCGTCTTTCCCGACGCGATCCCCGTGAGCAACCGCTCCTTCTGCTCCTTCGTCCCGTGGCGCATGAGGATCTCCGAAGCGAAATCGCAGAGCGCGAGCGCCGTGCCGATCCCGGAATCCCGCCGGCAGAACTCCTCGACGACGAGGGCGTTCTCGAGCACGCCGAGGCCCTGCCCGCC
>JAGUZZ010000119.1:0-2754 GCA_020060525.1 bacterium
GGCGAGCAGCACCGTGCTCGCGACGTCGTCGGCGACGCCGAGGGCCGCTTTCGCGAGGATATCGGCGGTCGCGGGCGCCACGACGACGCGGTCGGCCCACTCGGAGAGCTCGACGTGCTGAATGGAGGGCCGGTCGCGGCGGGCGAAGAGATCGGTATGGACGGGGTTGCCGGAGAGTGTCTCGAAGGTGAGCGGCGTGACGAACTCGGCCGCCGCCCGGCTCATCACGACGCGCACCGACGCGCCGGCGCAGGTGAGGAGACGAACGAGCAGCGCCGATTTGTAGGCGGCGATGCCGCCCGTAACCACACAAAGGATCCGCTTGCCGGACAATCCTTCGGCGTGGTTACTTTTCCTCCTCTCGCTGCTCATATGCGAATTTCACTTTCCCGCTCATGAGGCGCTTCATCGCGACCGTCGTCGGCTTCTCCTCGATCTCCTCGCCGGCGGAGACGAGGATCTGGTTGATGCGGCGCGCCTCTTTCGCTATGACGCGAACCGCTTCATACCGGTTCGGGATGATGTCGAGAATTTTTTCCATCGATCGAGTTCCGTCCTTTGCGCGTTCGAACCTGCTGTTTTTAAACGAGTTGTCCGTCGCGGGGCATGATCGCCGGAGGATCCGCTTCCCCCTTCGCCCGGCTCGAAGGCCGGGGAAAGATACTAATACATCCCGGGCCGCCGCGCAATCCCAATCTGGGCCGCCGGACTCAGATGCTCGCGCGCTCGCGACGGAGCGCCTCGGCCCTGACGATCGCGAGACAGTCGTCGACGCACCGGTCGATCTCGTCGTTCACGACGATATAATCGTATCTTCCGTAATACGATATCTCGCGTCTCGCGTTCTCGAGGCGGCGGCTGATGACCTCGGCGTCGTCCGTGGCTCGGCCGCGCAGTCGCTCCCGCAGCGCCTCGAAGCCGGGCGGCATGAGAAAGATCAGCACGGCCTCCGGATGGCTGTCCCGGACGAGCATCCCCCCCTGCACGTCGATCTCGAGGACGACGCTCATCCCCTCCTCGAGCATGCGGGCCACGAACGCGCCGGGGGTGCCGTAGAGGTTGCCGTGGACCTCCGCCCATTCGAGGAACGCGCCGGCCTCCCGCCTGCGCTCGAACTCCTCGCGCGAGACGAAGAAGTAATCGACGCCGTCGCGCTCGTCCCCGCGCGGCGGCCGCGTCGTGACGGACACCGACGCCACGAGCCGGGACGAGCGCTCGAGCATGCGGTCGACGACGGTCGATTTTCCCGCGCCCGACGGGCCCGAAACGACGACGAGAAACGATTTCCGCGCGACGTCGATCGACGGCATGGCGCTCGTCACTCCAGATTCTGAACCTGTTCCCGGATCTTCTCGACGCCCTCCTTGAGGGCGAGGCATTCTCGTATGATCGCGGCGTCGGAGGCCTTGTTCGCCGTGGTCGTCGCTTCGCGATGCATCTCCTGGAGAAGGAAGGTGAGGCTCTTCGAGACCTCGTCCCCTTTTTCGAGAACGGCGCGGAACTGCACGAGGTGGCTCCGAAGCCTCACGAGCTCCTCGGAGAAGTCCATCCGCTCGGCCATGAGCGCGGCCTCGGTCATCCAGCGCGACTCGTCGACCTCGCCGCCGTCGATGAGCTGCCGCAGCCGCTCCTTCGCGCGGGCGATCGAGCGCCGCATCGCCGAGGGCGCCTTCTTCTCGATCCGCGAGACCCCTTTCTCGAGGCTGGAGAGCCGCCGGCTTATGTCCTTCGCGAGCTCGGTCCCCTCGTTCCGGCGCATCTCGCGGCAGCGCTCGAGCGCTGTCTCGAGCGAGCGGCGCACGCGCTCCCAGAGATGCTCGGGCAGCGCCCCTTCGAGACTAGCCGAGAGGACGTCGGGGAGCGATATGAGCGTGCCGATGTCCACCCTGCCGGGGATCCCTTCCTCCATCGCGAACTCGGAGAGCATATGGTAGGTCCGGCGCAGAAACTCCTTGTTGATCGTGAACCCCTCGCTCTCTATCCCCTTGTCGAACGCGACCGTCACGTACACGTGGCCCCGCTTGACGGAGCCGCGCACGATCTTTTCGATTTCGCGCTCGTACCCGTTGAGCGAACGGGGCACGCGTATCGAGCACTCGAGAAAGCGATGATTGACGGTGCGCACTTCGACCGCGACGGTGCCTCCCGCCTCGCGCACCTCCCCCTTCCCGTAGCCCGTCATGCTGATGATCATGCGGAATCTCCCTGTGCGTGTGAACCGCGGCGGCCGCCCGGGATCCCTCGCTCTCCCGCGGCGCGCGGCCGCGCGCGGGGACTGTAGCACGTTCAGGACGCGAACGGTAGCGATAAATGGGCGGGAAATCGGCCGGCTCGATCGAACGATTTGACACCGTGTCCCGCCCCCCCTATCATTCGTCCGTGAACAGCCTCTCGATATACGCCCTGGGACTCGAGCTCGACTCCTCGCTCGCCGGCGCCGTCGTCTCCGCCGTGCTCCGCTGGCCGGAGGCGGCGACGATCGAGATCGCGGGGGCGCAGCTCGCGCGCCTGCACGTCCTCTATCACCTGCGCGAGCCGGAGCTCTGTCTCCTCTCCGATCCGCTCGGCCCCGCCCGCGGCGCGAGCCGCTCGATGGAGGCCGCGGAAGGCCGGATCATCCGGCGCGTCCGCCCTCTCGATCTCGAGCGGGTGCTCGTCGTGGAGCTCGGCGCGAGCGCGGGCCTCGGCGGAAGCGGGGAGGCGAAGCTTCGGATCGACCTCGCGCCCACGTCCCGTCCGCTCGCCCTGTACGAC
>JAGUZZ010000315.1:0-3486 GCA_020060525.1 bacterium
ACGAGCTCGTATGGGTCGATGAGATCCGCGCGCCGGAAAACAGGCCGCTTCGCGATCCGTCCGGCGTCGCGCTGAGCGGAGGACTGCTCTACGTCGCCGACAGCGGCAACGACAGGATCGCCGTGTTCCGGCCGGACGGCTCGTTCGTAAGCTCCTTCGGAGCGGAGCGGGAGGGGGCGCGCCTCACCGACCCGTTCGCGATCGCCGCGGTCACCGCGGGGGACGAGTGGCTCTATTACTCCGATTTCTTCATCGCCGTCACGGACAGCGCGCGGCAGCGGCTCTGGAAGCTTTCCCCGGACGGAAAACCGATCGGCCTCGTGCGGCGTTCGTCGCTCGGCGGGCGCGGGTCGTTCGGCCACGTCGCGATCGATTACTACGGAGGCATCTACGTTACGGACAGGGAAAACGGCGCGATCCACAAGTTCACGCGCTACCTCTCCTTCGTGACCACGATCGGGGGAGGCGACGCGGAGACGCCCCGTTTCGACGAGCCGCGCGGAATCGCCTGCTACCGGCGATTCGGACAGATATTCGTATCGGAACGAGCGGGCGCGCAGTACTTTTGGATCGGCACGGACATCACCCGCTTCAGCGCGGACAATCTGACGCTCGATCTCGAGCGGGAACGCTGCGGCGTCGCGGTGTCGTTTCTCCTCACCGAGTACGCGGGCATCACCCTGTCGCTCGTCGACGAGAACGGCAAGGATCGGTTCACCGTTCTTCGCGACTACATCCTGCCTCCGGGCATGTTCAGCCGCCGGATCGAGGTCGATTGCCCCGTCGCCGCCGAGCTTGCAAAATGCAAGCTCAGCCTCGTGATCACGGCGAAACCCACTTATTCGTCAAGGGAATACCTCACCGTTCGCCGCGAAAGCCGGCTGCTCTCGCCCCGTATCGGAGCGTCTTCTTCCGGTGGAACCCGCTGAACCGTTTCGATTTGGCGCATTCCTTGCTGCAGAGCCGTCGAGGGAACAGCGATCGGGCAAGCAACGCTTGAAACGGCGCATAGAAAACAGGGAGCCGAGATGTTCGTAGAACGATTTTTCCGATTCGTGCCGCGCAACGCGCTCAAAAAGGCGCTCGCCAGTTTCAATAGAGGGGATTACCGGAGGGCCTGCAGGGAGTTCGAGGCGTACATCGGGAGCATCCGCGAAAGCGGCGCCGGGCAGGACCAGGAAATGGTCCGGATGTACATGGTCGAGTCGTATCTCGAGCACGCGAAACGCTGCGCGGCCGACGGGAAGCACGCCGAGGCCGCGCGGGAGCTCGAGAAGGCGGTCGCGATCCAGCCGCGCTACGCCGACGTCCACTCGAGCCTCGGCGTTCAGTACGCCGCGCTCGGCCGCGTCGACGACGCCCGCGCGTCCTTCGCGCATGCGCTCGAAATCAATCCGCGATTTCTCAAGGCGCGCATCATGCTCGCCCGCAGCTACAGCGATCAGGAGGACGACGCGCGGGCGATCGAGGAGCTCGAGACGAGCCTCGCCATCGCGCCGGGGTTCCTCTCCGATCAGGTGAGCGAGCTCATCTCGCTTCATCGCGTGGACGCGCCGCGGGAAGAGCGCGCGGCTCTCTACCGGCGCCTCATCGAGGAGCGTCCGAGCTCGGCCCAGATAAGCAAGCAGCTCGCTCTCGAAGCGATCCAGAACGGCGATCACGACGGCGCGATCAAGGAGCTCGGCAAATCGATCTCCGTGAATCCGCATTATCCCGACATGCACAACCTCCTCGGCATCGCGTACGCGAACAAGGGGATGACCGACGACGCGATCGTCGAGTTCGAGCTCGCGCTCAAGATCAATCCGGATTACCTGAAGGCTCGCCTCAATCTCGCGCTCGCCCTCTACGAAAAGGGCTCCCGCGACGAGTCGATGCGCAATCTCGAGATCGTTCTCGAGCTCGATCCCGAGAACGAGCTCGCCGTGAATCTTCTTCGCGAGCTCCAGCCCGTACACAAGTAGAGGTGGGACGCTT
The DNA here is from genome assembly GCA_020060525.1 of bacterium. Taxonomy (GTDB): domain Bacteria; phylum Krumholzibacteriota; class Krumholzibacteriia; order Krumholzibacteriales; family Krumholzibacteriaceae; genus SSS58A. Next base: position 1,978 of record JAGUZZ010000315.1, read on the forward strand.
TGAACTCCGATTACTACTCGACACTGGAAATCTGGCCGACGGCGTCGGTCGACGAGATAAAGCGCAACTATTTCCGGCTCGCGAAACTCTACCATCCGGACGCGGCCGGCGATACGCCCGAGAACCGCGAGCGTTTCAAGAACATCAACGAGGCGTACGGCGTGCTGAGCGACCCTCAGAAGCGGGCCGCGTACGACGATTCCCTCCGCTCGAATAAAAGCTCGAAGGACGGCGGGACGATCAACGAATCGGACCGCCGCTCGGCGAACCTTTCGTTCCAGCAGGGGAAAGAGGCGATGCGCGGAGGGCGGTTCGACAAGGCCGCGCTCCTCTTCAAGGCGGCGTCGAAGTACGACCCGACGAACCCGGCGTATTTCAGCTGGTACGGGTTCTGTCTCGGCATCCTCAACACGAGGCTGCACGAGGCGCGCGACGCGTGCCGGAAGGCGATCCAGATGGAGTATTACAACGCCGACTATCACGCGAACCTCGGATTCGTCTATTTCAAGGCCGGCCTGAAGCAGGTCGCCGTCAAGCATTTCAAGGAAGCGCTCAAGTGGGATCCCGAAAATCCGATCGCGAACAAGTACCTTTCGCTGAGCGGAGAGGACGTCAAGAAGGACGTCGGGCCGCTCGACAAGCTCTTCGGCGGCGTCAAGAGCCTGCTCTCCCGCTCCTGACGGACTGCGCGACGCGCCGTTCCTCTAATACCTGTTGATTTTTGCGCCTTCCGCGTCTACCCTCGCCCTCCGGGGTGATGGAGATGAAACGAAGCTCCTTCGTGTGCCTGGGAGAGCCGGGCGGCAAGGATTCACTCGTCTATCAGGAGATACCGGGCAGGGACGGCGGAGAGGAGTTTTTTCTCTTTTTCGCCCCCGGCGATCCCCGTCAGGAACCCCTTCTGCGCGCGATGTTCCGCGAGGCCGTCTCGGCCTCACGTCTCGGATCGCCGCTTCATTATTTCGCGCGGGTCATGGAGACGTTCGGGCGGGAGCCCGCGTTCGCGGCGGAGAACGACGATCCGCTCGAGAAGGCTTTGCTCCTCATCGAGATCCGTCGCGGCGAGGAGGTCAATATCCTCTGCAACCGCGACGCGGCGCTCGTCCACTGGAACGGAGAAACGTGCGCCCTTGCCCCGTTCGAGAGCGTGCCGGGGCTCCGGGAGCTCGCTCTCGACGGCGGCCGCGGGCAGCGGGATCTCTTCCACCGCGCGCCGGAGGACTATTTCGCGCTCTACCGATTCGAGACGTCGGGTTTCCACACGCTCGCGCTCGTGCCGTCGCGGGATTTCGCGGAGCGGCACGAGGAGACTCTCCGGAACAGCATCTTTTTCCCGTCTTTCGAGATCCCCCGCGAGACGGGCATCGCGCTCCCGGTCGAGCGGTCCTTTCCCGTGCTTCACTGGCGAACCGCCGGACGGGCGGATGCGAGGCCCGCGCCGGCTCCAGCGGCGCGCATATTCGCGGCGGCGCCGCGGAAAGGGATGCCCCGGCGCCTTCCGCTCGCGGC
>JAGUZZ010000033.1:0-3565 GCA_020060525.1 bacterium
CGCGGGTCGCGAGAACGCCCCGCTCGATCGAGATCGCGCTCGAGCCGGCGCTCCTGCGCTACGTCGCGCCGAAGGGCCCCGTGGCCGTGAACGGCGTGAGCCTCACCGCGGGACCCGAGATCCGCGGCGGCCGCTTCACCGTCTTCGTCATACCGCACACGTGGGAACATACGAACCTCGGCGGTCTCAGGACGGGGAGCGCCGTGAACATAGAGGTCGACATCCTCGCGAAATACGTCGAGCGGCTCGCGGCCGCGGCGAAGGGAAGTGATCGGTCGTGAGCGTCTTCCGCTCGATCGAGGACGCGCTCGAGGACATCAGGAAGGGGCGCATGGTCATCGTCGTCGACGACGAGGACCGGGAGAACGAGGGGGATCTCATCATGGCCGCCGAGTTCGCCGGGGCCGAGAGCATCAACTTCATCTCGCGCCACGCGAGAGGCCTCATCTGCGTCGCGCTCGAGGGGGAGCGTCTCGACGAGCTCCACCTCGGCCCCATGGTTCAGGAGAACACGGCGAAGCTGCAGACGCATTTCACCGTCTCCGTCGACGCGGTGCACGGGACGACGACCGGCATCAGCGCGTACGATCGCGCCGCGACGATCAAGGCGCTCATCGATCCCGAGACGCGTCCGCACGATCTCGCCCGGCCGGGCCACGTCTTTCCGCTCCGCGCCGCGAAGGGGGGGGTGCTCCGCCGCGCGGGGCACACCGAGGCCGCGGTCGACCTCACGCGTTTCGCGGGGCTTTGGCCCGCGGGAGTCCTCTGCGAGATCATGGCGGAGGACGGCACGATGGCCCGCGTCCCGCAGCTCGTCGAGTTCGCGAAGCGGCACGATCTCGGGATCGTGACGATCTGCGATCTCATCGAGTACCGGCGCCGCACGGAGAAGCTCGTCCGCCGCGTCGCGGAGGCGAGCCTGCCGACGCGTTTCGGCGAGTTCCGCCTCGTCGCGTACGAAGGCTCGATCGACGGCTCGCAGAGCATCGCGCTCGTCATGGGCGAGCCCGGCCGCGGGAAGCCGGCGCTCGTGCGCGTCCATTCGCAGTGCGTGACGGGGGACGTGTTCGGATCGCTCCGCTGCGACTGCGGCGACCAGCTCTCCGAAGCGCTGCGCATCATCGCGGCCGAGGGGAGGGGCGTCTTCCTCTACATCCAGCAGGAGGGACGCGGGATCGGGCTCGTGAACAAGGTCCGCGCGTACGCCCTGCAGGACACGGGCAAGGACACCGTCGAGGCGAACGAGGAGCTCGGTTTCCCCGCGGACCTGCGCGACTACGGCATCGGAGCGCAAATCCTCGCCGACCTCGGGCTGCGCGAGATACGGCTTCTCACGAACAACCCGCGCAAGATCATCGGTCTCCACGCGTACGGTCTCGAGATCGTCGAACGCGTGCCGATCGAGATACCGCCGAACAAGCGGAACCTGCATTACCTCAAGGCCAAGCTCGACAAGCTCGGCCACATCTTCACGAGTCTCGACGACGGCGCAACGGCGCGGAGCGGCTCACCGGCCGCGGGAAAGGATGAGAGCGATGGTTCGTGAAAAAGCGGGGCACCTCACCGGTGCCGGCAAGAGCTTCGCCGTCGTGATCGGACGTTTCAACGAGCTCGTCTCCGGGCACCTGCTCTCGGGGGCGATCGATTGCCTCGTCCGGCACGACGTCGCGGAGAAGGACATCACGGTCTACTGGGTCCCCGGCACGTTCGAGATACCGCAGGCGGCGAAGCGGGCCGCCGCAACCGGCGTCGACGCCGTGATCTGTCTCGGCGCGCTCATCAGGGGCGAGACGTCCCACTTCGACATCCTGGCGCATCAGGCGGTGCGCGACATCTCGGGCGTCGCCCTCGACTCGGGCAAGCCCGTCGCGTTCGGGATCGTCGCCGCCGACACGCAGGAGCAGGCGCTCGAGCGCGCGGGGAGCAAGGCCGGCAACAAGGGCTGGCACGCGGCGCTCTCGGCCCTCGAGATGGCGAACCTCTGGGACACGATGAAGAAGAAGTAGGAAAGGCCGCTTTTTCATGAGCCGCAGACGCAAAGCGCGCGAGATCGCGCTCCAGACGCTCTACGCCGAGGAGGTGTCGGGCGCGGATTGGCGCGCCGCCTTCCGGGACAACGTCTCGCGGCGCAAGCCCTCCGAGGAGGTCGTCGAGTACGCGGAACGTCTCGTCGAGAACGTCATCGCGGACAAGGCGGCCCTCGACGCGCGGATCGAAGCGCGCCTCGTGAACTGGGAGCTCGGGCGCGTCTCGATCGTGGACAAAACGATCCTGAGGATCGCGCTCTCCGAGCTCATCCTCTGCCCGGAAGTTCCGACGAGCGTCATCATGAACGAGGCGATCGAGATCGCCCGGACCTTCAGCTCGACGGACGCGGGGCGGTTCGTGAACGGCGTGCTCGACGCCCTCGCCCGGGAGGTCCGCGGGAGTTGAAGGTCTTCGTCTGCTCCGACGTCCACGGCAACATCCGGGCGCTCAATGCGGCGATGTCGATCTACCGCCGCGAATACCCGTGCGAATTCCTCTTTCTCGGGGACGCCGTCGGGTACGGGGCGCATCCCGACGCCTGTCTCGACGTCGTCCTCGGCCTGCCGCGCGCGGGGCTCGTCCTTGGCAACCACGACGCCGCGGCGCTCCCGGAAACGGGAAAACCCGACATGAACAGCGTCGCCGTCGAGGCGATCGAGTGGACGGGGCGGCGCCTCGACGAGCGGTACCGCGAGGCGATCCGGCGGCGGTTCCGCCTCACCGTGGAGCGCGAGGGTTTCATCGGCGCGCACGGCTCGCCGTTCCGCCCGGAGGAGTGGACGTATCTCGTCTCGCCGCTCGAGGCCGAGCAGGCCTTCTTCGCGGGGGGGTTCCGCGTGTGCTTCGTCGGGCACACGCATACGCCCGCCGCGTTCGCGTTCGGCCGCGGCGAGATCCCCTTCGTCGAGGGGGAGCCGGTTGCGCTCGAGCCGGGAGAACGCTACATTTTCAATCCGGGGAGCGTCGGCCAGCCGCGCGACCGGGATCCGCGCGCGGCGTGCCTCGTCTACGACGAGGAGGCGGGAACCGTCACGCTGCGCCGGTGTGAATACGATATCGAGGCCGAGGCGAAGGACATCGTCGCGGCGGGGTTGCCGGCGATCCTCGCCGAGAGGCTTTTCGTCGGCGCCTAGCGAAAGGAGCGCTCCATCGAGCCGACCTCCGAAAAGAAGCACTGGGACCGGTTCTGGGACGAGGCCGGCGAGGCGGAGGACGTCTACTCGAACGATGGCCGCGTCGCGGAGCGTCTCGCCCGCGCCGCGCCCCTCGCGGGGGCGCTCGTTCTCGAGGTGGGGGCCGGGACCGGACGTGACGCCCTCGATCTCGCGCGCCGGGGGGCGCGGGCCGTCGCGCTCGACTACAGCGCGCCGAGCCTGCGGCTCATCGGAAAGCAGCTCGGCGCGGGCGACGCGATGAGCCTCGTCTGCGGCGACGCGTTCGCGCTCCCGTTTCCGGACGGAACATTCGACGTCGTCTTCCATCAGGGGCTGCTCGAGCATTTCCGGAACCCCGACGATCTCATCGCGGAGAACGCCCG
>JAGUZZ010000167.1:0-7050 GCA_020060525.1 bacterium
CTGCTCGAGGTTGCAGCCGTTGCGGTACACGGCGCAGTTCGCCGTCATCTGCTGCTGCATCTCCGCCCGGATGGCGCCCGTCTTCTCGCCGCCGGTCGCCGAGAGGATCCCGTCGATCTCCTCGATCGCCTCCTTCGCGGCGTCCGAGGGAAGCTCGGGGAGCGCGGGCTCCGTGCGGAGGAACCGCACGATCGACTTGCCCGCCCGGCGGCCGAAGAGCGACGCTTCGAGAAGCGAGTTCGTTCCGAGACGGTTCGCCCCGTGCACGCTCACGCAGGCGCATTCGCCGGCGGCGAAGAACCCGGCGACCCTCTTCGCCTTGCCGTCGGCGAGCACTTGGCAATCGTTGTCCGTGGGGATCCCCCCCATCGAGTAGTGCGCCGTCGGCTGGATCGGAATCGGATCCGTGACGCAGTCGACGTGCATGAACTTCCACGCGAGCTCGTGGATCTGGGGGAGCAGCGTCATGATCTTATCCTTGCCGAGGTGGCGAAGATCGAGGTGGATGAAGTCCTTTCCCCCGATCCCGCGCCCCTCGTCGATTTCGCGCTGCATGGCGCGCGAGACGACGTCGCGCGGGGCGAGCTCCATCTTGTCGGGGGCGTACTTCTTCATGAAGCGCTCGCCGGCGTCGTTGACGAGGTAGCCTCCCTCGCCTCTCGCCGCCTCGCTCACGAGGATGCCGTGGACGTAGAGCCCCGTCGGATGGAACTGGAGGAACTCCATGTCCTCGAGGGGTATCCCGGCGCGGAGCGCCATCGCCGGACCGTCCCCCGTGCTCGAAAGCGAGATCGAGGCGATCCGGAAGATGCGCGCGTGCCCGCCCGTGCCGAACATGACCGCCTTCGCGTGAAAGACGTGCACGCCGCCGTTCACGACGTCCCACGCGACGACTCCGCGGCAGACGTCGTCGCGCACGACGAGTCCGAGGACGTAGAACTCGGGGTAGAAGCGCACCCCCTCCTTCACGCAGTTCTCGTAGAGCGTGTGGAGCAGCGCGTGCCCCGTGCGGTCGGCCGCGTAGCAGGCGCGGAGTATCGGCCCGCCCTTGCCGAAGTTCTTCGTGTGCCCGCCGAAGAGACGCTGGGCGATCCGGCCGTCCGGCGTGCGCGAGAAGGGGGCGCCCATGTGCTCGAACTCGCGGACGACGACCGGCGCCTCCTTGACGAGGATCTCGATCGCGTCCTGATCGCCGAGGTAGTCGCTCCCCTTCACCGTGTCGAACATGTGCCACTCCCAGTGGTCCTCTTCCTCGTTCGCGAGGGAGGCCGCGATGCCGCCCTGCGCGGCGCCGCTGTGGGAGCGCGTGGGGAAGACCTTGCTCACGACCGCCACGTCGTAATCCTTCGCCGCTTCGACCGCGGCGCGCATGGCGGCGAGCCCCGCCCCCACGACGACGACGTCGTGGCGGTGCACGTTATGCGCCGGCACGCCCTCGACGTCGTGAATGGTTTCGGGATCGATCGGTGTCATATCCTAGAAACCTCCTGCCTGGAACGGAAGGATGGTGAGAATGCCGAGCGTGAGCGCGACGAGCGCCACGATCGAAATCGCGCCGTAGATGAGGATGCGGAGCCACCCGCGGTGGACGTAGTCGTCGAGGACGATCCAGAGCCCGTAGAGGCCGTGGAAGAGCGCGACGACGAGGAACGAGATGTCGATCGTCTTCCAGAGCGGGGTCGCCACGCGGTCCGCGATGGCGCCAAAGCTCAGCTCCCCGTCGATGAGGTAGTGGAGCAGCCATACGTGCGCGAAGAGGACGACGGCGAGGTAGACGCCGGTCACGCGCTGAAAGAGCCACATGATCGCGCCGCCGGAGCGGACGTTTCCGCGATACTTCATGACAGCCCACCCCCTCCGGCCCGGACGACCGCGGCGAGGAGACCGCCGACGCGGGTCAGCATCGCGTACGCGACGACGGCCCACGTCGCGAGCCAGAGGACGACGGCCGCGCCGAAGACCTGCTTCTGCTTCTCGATGAGCAGTCCGAAGTCGAAGAGCGTGACGCGGAGCCCGTTCCAGAGGTGATAGAGGATCACCCCGACGAGCCCGACCTCGAGAAACTTGAAGAGCGGATTGTTGAACGAATGCATGATGCCGTCAAACTCCGCCTGTCCCTTCGCGAGGTGATGGATCACCCAGATGTGAAGGAGCAGGTAGAGAATGAGGCCGAGACCGGAGAGACGGTGGAGAATCCACGCCGCCGTCCCGAGGTGTATCCGGTACCGCTGAAGCGCCCTCATCGATCCCTCCTCTATTGATTGGACCGCGGGCTCCCGCGGGGGAACCCGCATGTGCGAAGCGCGCATCGGGATGAAAAGACACGTCGCGCGAATATATCATGGAGGCTCTCGGGCGTCAATGCTTAGTGAGCCTGGAGGCCGCCGCGGCCGCCGTATCGCGAAAATATATTGACAGTTGCGCGCATACGCGGATAGCTTCGCCGCATGCGCTCCCGCAGGCCCGGCGGCGATCCGGGCCGCGGTTCGCGCCGGCTCGGAATGTGTTCAGAGGAGGTTTCCATGCATCGTTCGAAAGCGCTCGTTCTCGCGTCCGTTCTCCTGCTGCTCGGTTCTCTCTTCTCCTGCTCCGGCGAGGACGGCGCGACCGGCCCCCGCGGCGCGGACGGCAACGCCAACGTCGTCGTCTTCGAATACGGGACGAGAACGACGACCTCGGGCAACATCAATTACGAATTCCCGGCCTCTCAGGGGCTCGTCGATTCATCCCTCGTTCTCGCATACTACAATCCGTCGGTTGAGGCCCCAACCGCGTGGTACCCCATTCCCGGCCTCGGCTCGGGGGGCGCGTACATGACCCGCGGCATGTGGTTCCAGACGTCGATCGATCCCAGCACGTACTGGTACCGCGCGTTTCTCCTTACGCCGAGCGGCTCGGCGACCTATACGAGCTCGGTTACGTGGACGAAGTTCAAGATCATCCTCGTGCCCGCCTCCGAGATCATCCCGCTCGCATCGGTCGGCCTGATCGACGTGAACGATTACCGCTCGGTGCGCGACTACTTCGGGCTCGCGGAGTAGACGCCCGGTCCGGGAAACGATCTGATCATGAAAACGGCGCGGCCGGCCGGCCGCGCCGTTTTCGTGCCTCATCCCGCGCACAAGCTGCCCCGTGGGAAGCGAGCGCTCCCGCCTATGTCTCTTAACGCCGGCCCGCTCCCCGTTTCTTCGCGAGCTCCGCCCGGAGCTTCCCCTGCAGCTCGAGCGGGAGCGGCTTTCCGCGGGGGCGCTCGGGGGGCGGCCCCTCGCCGGGGGCGCGCTCGACCGGACGCGGCGTGTAGGGCCCGATCCCGAGAAGATGATGGAGGATGACGAGCGCCGCCTCCTTGTCGGGGATCATCCCCTTCCCTCCCGTCTCGGGATCGAGCTGCGAGAAGGGGGGTATCGGCGACCCGACGCAGGAGGGGCAGCCGCGCGTGCAGGTGCACGACGAGATGAGATCGAGCGCCGCCTTCATGATCTCCTCGACGAGATCGTACGCCTTGAGCGAAAAGCCGAGGCCGCCCGGGTACTTGTCGTAGACGTAGACGGCGGGGCTGTCGGTCGAGCGCGAGTTCACCGTCGTCCCGATGTCGAGCGGATCGCACATGACGAAGAGCGGCAGCACCTCGCGCAGCACGTTCGAAACGCCGAGGAGCCCCTCGCCCGGGGCGCGGCCGTGCCGGCGGACCTCCGCGAAGGTCTCGGGAGGCGGCACGATCCAGAGCCCGGCGGTCTCGAGCACCTGCGGCGGAAGGTCGCATTTCCCGTAGCCGATCGAGTCGCGGCTCCCGAACTTGATCTTCCGGAACATGAAGGTGAGCGAGGTCACCGAGACGTCGCCGAAGGAGACCGTCGCGATCCGCCACTCCCGCGACTTCTCCTCGCGATCGACCTTGACCTGCGTCTCGGTGATCGACTGGGTGTAGTAATCGACGTTCGCGGGCTCGACGAAGGCGATCTTCTTCTCCGTGTCGAGGACGTTCACGAAATACGTCTCCGCCTCGTGCAGGTAGATCGCCTGCGGATGGACCTGCTGGAAGGCGCTCGACTCGTCGATCGTGCCGATGACGGAGTTTTCCGCCTTCTCGTTCACGATCGTGTAGATGTTGGGCGAGATGTTCCGGAGGTTCACGTCCGCGCTCGGGTACCCCTTGCCGGTCCAGTAGTACTTGCCCCTCACGAAACCGATCTCGCGCTCGTCCTCGAGGAGCTCGAGGATCGCGGGCGCGTACTCGCCCGCGGCCTCGACCTCGTCCACCGCGAGCGGCAGCTCGAAGGCGGCCGAACGGAGCTGCGCCATGAGGATGTGCGGATTCCCCGGATCGATGATGGCGTTCTCGGGGGATCTCCCGAAGAAGTACTCGGGGTGGCTCGCGAGGTACTGGTCGAGGGGCGTGTTGTACGGAATGAAGATCGTGAGCGCCTCGTCCTTTCCGCGCCCCGCGCGCCCCGCCTGCTGCCAGGTCGAGGCGATGCTCCCCGGATAGCCGACGATGATCGAGGCGTGGAGCGCCCCGACGTCGATCCCGAGCTCGAGGGCGTTCGTGCTGATCACGGCCTTCAGATCCCCCTCGAAGAGCCGTTTCTCGATCGCGCGGCGCTCCTCGGGGAGGTAGCCGCCGCGGTAGGGATGCACCGAGTCCTTCATCGAGGAGCGGTGCTTGCCGAGCATCTCCCGGGCGTAGCGCGTGATCACCTCGCTCACGACCCGCGCCCGCACGAAGGCGATCGTCTGGACGTCGTCGAGGACGAGCCTCGTCACGAGCTCGGCCGCCTCGACGTTGGAGCTGCGCCGCTCCATTTCGCCGACGTCGATCGTCGGCGGGTTCCAGAAGAGGAACTGCTTGCGCCCGCGCGGCGAGCCGTCCTCGGCGACGACCCGCACGGCGCGGCCGAGAAGCTTCTCGGCGTGCTCGCCGGGGTTCGCGATCGTGGCGGACGAGGCGGCGACGACGGGGCGCGCGCCGTAGTGCGCCGCGATCCGGTCGAGACGGCGCATGACGTTCGCCACGTGCGATCCGAAGACGCCCCGGTAGCTGTGTATCTCGTCGACGACGACGTACCGCAGGCGCGAGAGGAAGTTCGCCCATTTCGCGTGGTTCGGGAGGATCCCCGAGTGGAGCATGTCGGGGTTCGTGAGGAGCACGCGCGCCTCGTCGCGCAGCTTCCGCCGGGAGGAGGCCGGCGTATCCCCGTCGTAGGTGCCCGCCCGGAACGCGATCCCCTTCGGCCCCATGTACCGCTGCAGGACGCGCAGCTGGTCCTGCGCGAGCGCCTTCGTCGGATAGAGGTAGAGGGCGCGCGCCTCGGGATCCTCGAGGAGGCTCGAGAGAACGGGTATGTTGTAGCAGAGCGTCTTGCCGCTCGCGGTCGAGGTGACGACGACGGTGTCCGCGCCGCCGCGGAGCAGCTTCACCGCCTCGGCCTGATGGACGTAGAGCTTCTCGACGCCGGTGTCCTTGAGGAGCCGTACGAGCGCGGCGGGCAGCGGCGGCGAGAGCTCCGCGAAACGCGCGCTCCGCGCCGGGATCGTGTGCTTGTGCGCGATCTGTCCCGCGTAGAACTCCTCCGTCTGCACGCGCTTCAGGAACTTCGTTACTTCCAACGCCCCGTCCTTTCAGGATCCGCTCGACAGGAAGATCGTGACGAGCTGGAGCATCGTCACGAGATCGAGCCTGTTGTGATGCAGGATGTTCGCGACGTCCTTCGCGTTCCCCGTGCGCACGAACTCGTGGTAGGCGCCGGGGATCTCGGCGCCGGGGATGTCTCCGACGCGCCTTCGCTTGCACAGGTGCAGCTCGAGCGTCTGGAGCCGGTGGTTCGGCGTGCGGCTTCCGACGACGCCCCGCGCGACGAGGAGAAGATCGACGTGCGCGGGGGGCGGCGAGAAGGCGAGCCGGTGCACGATCGCCCGGTCCCGTATGTACGGCACGTCGAAGGATATCCCGTTGAACGTCACGAGCGCGTCGAACCGGCGCGCGAGACCGTCGAGATAGGCGAGGACCGCGGCCTCCTCCGAATAGTCGCGCGCGAAGAGCTGATCGACGACGAGACGCCCGGAGGCGGCGTACATGAGCCCGACGAGAAACAGCGGCGCCGCGCCGCCGAGGCCCGTCGTCTCGATGTCGAGATAGAGAACGCGGTCCCGCGGAGCGCTCGCGATCGCGCGAAGCGGCGCGAGCGGCCCCGCGGCCGGGACGAGGGCCGCGGCGAGGCTTTCGAGATACTCCCCGTGGAACGCGTCCGCGTCCGGCCACACGGAGACGGCGTCCGCGGCGATCCGGTAGAAGACGCCCCGTCCGGCCCGGGTCTCCTCCCCCGCCGCGGCCTCGGCGAGCCGGAGAGCCTGACGCGGGCGAGGCTTCGCGGCGATCCTCTTCGCCGCGAACGCGCCTTCGGCCCGTTTCCGGAGCTCCTCGAGCTCCCGTTTGAGATCGCTGTTGTGTTTCGACACGAGATCGCATCCTCCGGGGCTTGGCCGCCGCCCGACGCCGCTGTCCGGCGCTCCGCGCGCGCTCCGGCGACGAGGATAGCACGAACGCGGGAAAAAGAGAATCAGCCGCGCGCGGACGCCTGCGGGCGAAACGCGGCCCGTTTCTTGCAAATTAATCGAGGAGGCGGGATGGTTTCTCTTGACGCTCGCCCCCGTCATGGGCTATTTTACGGCAAATTCGGGTAAGACCATGCAACATGATACATTAAAATCGATCGTGCTCCTCGTGGGATCCCTCGTCCTGCTCTTTCTCGTCGCGGCGAAGCCCGATTTTCTGCGTCCGGCCCTCCCCGGCGGGCAGGATCCGTCGGGCGAAAACGCCGAGGCGGCCGCCGGCGGCCCGTCGCCGGCCCACGCGGGGGTCGTCGCGGCGAACATGTCCTTCTACGATCTCATGATCGAGTTCGGCTTCGACGCCCCGTCGATCGGGCTCATCGAGAAGGCCGTCCGCAGCGTCTACGATTTCCGCAAGATCTACCCCGGGCAGCGCTACGAGGTGTTCGCCGCCGAAGACGGCAGCGTGGAGAGCATGCGCTTCACCGAGCGGGGCGACGA
>JAGUZZ010000250.1:0-10653 GCA_020060525.1 bacterium
AACATGGATATTTACAGCATGGCAGTCGACGGGAGCGACGTCCGGCGTCTCACCGCTACGCCGGAGATCGAGGAACACCCCGAATACACTCCCGACGGGAAACGGATCATTTTCGTGCGGGACTTCGAGAAACGAACCGAGATCTGGATCATGAACGCCGACGGTTCCGAGGCTCGCCGCCTGACGAACAACGAGGCCCGCGACGAGAGACCCTTCATGTCCCCCGACGGCTCGAAGATTCTGTTCATGTCGAACCGCGACGGCAACTACGAGATCTATACGATGGATCCCGGCGGCGGCGACCAAACGCGGATCACCCGCACGCCGGAATGGGAGATCTTTCCGGCCTGGTCTCCCGACGGCAAGCAGATCGCCTATTCCCGGAAGTTCCGGGAGGACGGCAGGATGAAGGGCATGATCCGGGTGATGAACGCCGACGGAACCGGCGACCGAGCGATCACCGAGATCGACACGAGGGATGAAAACGCCATGTGGTCCCCCGACGGGCGCTTCATCGTTTTCCAGAGCGTCCGCGACGGCAATTTCGAGGTCTATCGGATCGGAGCGGACGGAAGCCGGCCGGTCCGGCTGACCGACCATCCGGCCTGGGACGGGTGGGGTTGCTATCTCCCTTCCGGAAACTCGAGGAATTGAGAGAGAATCGATGCCGTCATAGAGAGGTCGGCTTTCTTCCGCCTCCGCGCGGCGCGGAGGCCCGCACGTCCGCCGGGGGCGACGGCGTTCCCGGAGGGCGTCTTGACGCTGCAGGCAATCTCCCCTAGAATCGCGCCCGTGCCGCTCTCGGGATCCTCGCGGCCCGCAAGCTGGGGCGGAGGCTCCGTGCCGCGCCGCCGCCGGATCCGCGGCGGCCGCCTCCGCGCAATCTCCGAGCCGAGGAGCGTAACGCCATGAGATCTCTCTTCAAGTGGTACACGGGAAAATCGATCCTGCTGCGCATCGTAGCGGCGGTCCTCATCGGCTCAGGCGTCGGGTGCGTCCTCTGGTACGTTTCGATCGCCACGGGAAACCCCGTCGCCGCGAAGGCCATGCCCTGGATCAGCCCCTTCGGCATGGTGCTCGTGAATATGCTCAAGATGATCGTGATCCCGGTGATCTTCTTTTCCCTGATACTCGGCGCGGCGAGCCTTCCGATAAGCCGTTTCGGCGCGATCGGCCTCAAGGTCATCGGCTGGTACCTTTTCTGCTCGTTCCTCGCCGCGGGTGTCGGCGTGTTCCTCGCGCTCGTCATCAATCCCGGAAGCGGCGGCGCCATCGAGGGATGGGAGGAGATCGCGAGGAGCCTCGGCGGAGCGGCGGAGGGCATCGTCGACGAGGCGCAGTCGGGCCGCACATTCGTCGATATGCTCGTCGGAATGTTCCAGAATCCGTTCCAGTCGCTGTCGAGCGGAAATTTTCTCGCGATCATCGTGTTTTCTGTGCTCTTCGGCCTCAGCATCAGAATCATAATGGAGAAAACGAGCGAGCCCAGACGTCTTGCGCAGATGGAAACGGTCGTAGATTTTCTCTCCGGGGTACGCGACGCCATATTCAAAATGGTCGACTGGATTCTCGAATACGCCCCGATCGGCGTGCTGGCGCTATCGATCGTCAACTTCGGCGTGTACGGTCCGAATATCGTGGGACCCTACGTGAGCGTGACCCTCGGCGTCATATGCGGCATTCTCTGCATGATGCTCGTCGTCTACCCGACGCTTCTCGTTCTCGTGACCAAGCAGAATCCGTTCCGCATCATGCGAGAGATGGAGCAGGCGATTCTCACCGCGTTCATCACGCGAAGCAGCGCCGCGACCCTTCCCGTGACCCTTCGAACCGTCGAAGAGCGGTTGAAGGTCAAAAACGAGCTCGCGAGTTTCTCCCTGCCGCTCGGAGCGACCATCAACATGGACGGGGTATGCGTTCATCTCCCCATGTTCGCCGTGCTCGCGGCGAACATGTTCGGCATACATCTCGGCGCCGGCCAGCTCGTCATGCTGGTCATAACGACGGTGCTCGCTTCCATCGGCGCGGGCGGCGTCCCCGGCGGCAGCCTCATGCTGCTCTTCATCATCCTCGGCAACATGGGACTCGACGGCGCCCAGACGGCGGTTATCGTCGCTTTGGCTCTCGGCATCAACCCCATCCTCGATATGTTCGAAACGGCCAACAACGTGACGGGGGATATGGTGTGCACCTATGCGGTCGCCAAGCAGGAGGGACTTATCGAGGTGGCCTGACGCTCGCGAAGAAAACCGCTATCCCCGGCATGGCGGAGCAAGAGTGCGACGGTCGTCCCCGAATCGGATTCCCCGAAGAAGTTCGAAGAGGAGTATACTTCCAGCGATGATGAGGTTGAGAGTCGGAACCCTCCTCGTATCAATCACGCTTGCGGCCGCCGTTTGGGCGGACGCCCGCGCCAGATCGTATCTCGCGCCGGTTTCCGAGGATCCCGCCGCCAGAACCACCATCGTCGGCCGGGTGTACAGGCACACGGTTCAGCCGGGCGAGACGCTGCTCGATATCGCGAGAAAGTACGATATGGGAATAACGGAGCTTCAGACGTTCTATCCCAATCTGGATCAGTGGCTGCTCGAGGAGGGGAGCGTCCTGCAGATTCCGGCGTTCTGGATCCTCCCCGCCGCGAAAGGGGAAGGCATCGTCATCAACGTGCCGGAGCTGCGCCTCTACTATTTCATCGCGAAGTACGGGGCGATCTGGACATACCCCGTTACGATCGGAGAAAAAGAGACTCCGACGCCGATCGGCACGTTCCGCGTCGTGGAGAAAGCGGTCGATCCGACGTGGAATATCCCGGAGAGGCTGCAGCACAAGTACGAGGAAAAGAGCATGCCCCCCGGGGGAGACAATCCGATCGGAAAATACTGGCTGGGTCTGTCCCGGGAACGATACGGAATCCACGGGACGGACAACGCCTGGAGCGTGGGACGTATCATCAGCAACGGATGCATCCGGCTCTACCCGGAGGACATGGAGATACTGTTTCCCGAGGCGCCGAAGGAGACGGTCGTCGACATCGTCTATCAGCCCGTGAAGTTCGGGTTCAGAAGAGGCGAGATCTTCATCGAAGTGCACGAAGACATCTATGGCAGGATAAAGAACCTGGATAGGCACACGCGGGCTCTCGCGAAGAAGATGGGCATCGAGGATTCGGTTGACTGGGAGGAGGTTCGCATGGCGTTGCATGAGAAAAGCGGGGTTCCAGTTCCGGTGGGCGCCCCGGCGGAAGGAGGTGGAGGCGAACAGTCGGCGCGACACCGGTGAACGGGTTGAACGGCTGAGATGTATCGATTGAAAGGAGGAACGGGTTATGAAGTCACGCTTCATCGTCGTCGCGGCGTTCGTGCTCGTTGCAGCGCTCATGATGAGCTGCGCCACGACGGGAGATCTGAAGAAGCTTCAGGCGGAAGTCGATGCCGCCTCCTTGAAGGCCGATCAGGCCATGGCGAAGGCCGACCAAGCGACTCGCGACGCCGCCGCGGCCACCGCCGCGGTCCAGGGTGCGCAGGCCGAGTGCGCCAGAGCTACTGATGCGGCCGCGCGGGCGGACCAGGCGGCGTCTCGCGCTGAAGCCGCGGCGAAACTCGCCGAGGACAACGCAAAGAAGGCGGAAGCGATCCTCTTGAAGGGGATGAGGAAATAGAGAAAACGATCGATGAGCAGGACACCTCGAGTCGGAAGAGAAGGAGGCGGCGCCGCGTGAAAACGGCGCCGCCTCTCTTTGCCGCGCTCTTTGCGGGCACGCTCTCCCGCATCGCGATCGCCGCCCGGCCGGCTACGGTCTAATCTCCACCGGCGTCCACGGAGGGACGAGATCCCAGATTTCCTCGATCTCTCTGTTCGTCAGAGCGATGCAGCCGTTGGTCCAGTCGAAGAGGTACTGGATATCCCCCATCCATAGCTGCTTCTCGCTCATGCCGTGGATCATGATGTTATTGCCCGGCGAAACACCGAGAGAATCGGCCCGCGTCAGGTCGTCGAGGTTCGGGTACGTAAGATGGAGGGCTCTGTAGTAGACGCTGTTGCGGACTTTGTAATCGACGAAATAGAGCCCCTCGGGCGTCTTGTTGTCTCCCCGCATGACCTTCGGACCGACGGGATTGCGGCCTAGGGCGACTCTGTAGACGGCCACTTCCTGCTGTCCCTTGAGAAGCGTCATTTTCCGCTTCGATTTCTCGACGATGATGCGATCCACCGAGCAGTTCGTCGTATCCGATCCGTCGGCAGGCGCCGCGGGCGCGACGGAAGATATGAGGAGCCCCGCGGCACACACGAACAGGACCGCGGCTCTTGCCGGAAACACGTCTGAGCGCATGGATAACCCCGATCAGCGGAAGATTCCCGACGCTTCGATCGCCGCGTCGCGCTTGAAGGCGACTCGGCGTCTCTCGCGTTCAATTTCTCCCTGAATATTGGCATGTCTCGATCGAATTTCATAGGCAATTTGAATCCTGATCGCGACGCCTACGGTTCAGTGGGAACTTGACTCCCGGGCATTTCGCGGCTAGCCTGGTTGCCGATGACGATCACTATTAAAGAGTTCGGCATTCGATGTATTGCGGGGTTTGACTATGCCTGCCGTCAAGCCGCATGAAAAATCAAGAACCCGGCGCCGCCGCGCGCCCGCCGCGAAGCTCCTCGGCGAGATCTTCACGGAGATCGCGGGTATGCAGTACTACGACGCGGGCGTCAGCCCGGGCGACAGGGTCCAGCTCGAGCGGGAGCCGGAGAACAAGTTCGACGCGAACGCCATCCGGATCGAGAACAAGAACTTTCATCAGGCCGGACACGTCCCGCGGAGGATTTCCTCCTGGCTCGCCCCGCTCATCGACTCGGGCGAGGTCTGGGCGGAAGGGCGCGTCGCCGAGTCGGCGAAGGCGCAAGAGTCCGACAAAGCCTTCATCCTGATCGAGATCTATCTGCACAAGAAGGGTCAGCACATACTGCGGCGCGACGACGATCCGAAGGGCGTCCTCGAAGGCCTCCACCAGGCGGTGCTCGCGATCTGGTCCGGGATCGATCGATGGACGGACGGAGATACCGTTTCGGCGTTGGCGACGCGCCTCAAGGCCCTCGACGCCGAGGATCTCCCGCCGAAGACGCACATGCTCCTCGCGCTCTTCAAGCACCGGGCCTGGGCCCTGAGAAGGCGCGCGGGGGAGAAGGCTATCGAGGACGTCCGCGATTCGATGAAAGAGATCAAGACGGGCAGGGCCCTCTTTTATCACAACCTGACCATCTTCCCCCTGCTCTCGAAAAAAGCGCACAAACCGGACTACCTGCTTCTCAAGGAAGCGATCGCGAAAAAGCAGGCGGAAGTCCGCGAGGTGTCGGAGGCGGGAAGCATCCCCGAGCTGCTCGTCGAGAACCGCGCGCCGCTGCCGATACTGATCCCCGAAGGAGAGATCCTGATCGGCGCCAAGCAGAACAGGACCGTCAACATCACGATACTGATCAGGGAGAAGACCCGGCACATCATCCCGGTGAGCTGCGTGGAGCAGGGCAGGTGGAGCCTGACGTCGCGCACGTTCGGCGCCTCTCACTACGCCACGCCCGGCCTCAGGGGAAGGAAGATAGCCAGCTCGCAGGCGCACCGGCGAACCACCGGCCGGGCGTTCAGCGACCAGGGGCAAGTCTGGGCGGACGTCGCTCGCTCATTGGGCGCTGCCGGCGCTCGTTCCATGACCGGCTCGATAACCGACGCCTTCGGCACGGCGAGAAAACGCACGGAGAAATACAGCAAGAAGCTGGTTCTTCCCAAGGAAGCCGTCGGCGTGCTCGTCACGAGCGGCGAAGACATCCTGGGCATGGATCTCTTCGACAGCCCGAAAACCTTGCGCGAGATCTGGCCCCGCCTGTCGGAGAGCTACTTCTTCGAAGCGGCGTTCCGCGGGAAGCGGAAGAAAACCGCGAAGACGCCCGCGGCGGATTTCCTGAAAGTCCTTCCCTCGATCGTCCGGTTCGCCGAAAAGCCCTCGGGCTTCGGACAGGAGCTGGAATTCTCAAATGACGCGTACGCCGGCTCCGGGCTCTGGTACAACGGCCGCCTCTGCCACCTGTCGGCTTTCAAGGTCGAGCCGGCTTGAGAGCCCCCGACAACGAAGAAAAAAAGGAGGCAGGACGATCCAGGCTCTCCAGATCCTGAAAGAGGGCCTGGTCCGGAGGAGAAATTATTTTGGCACCATTTCAGGAGCGCATACGTAAGAACTAATACCGTTCCCAAAGGAGGATTTGCCATGCGCTCTGACGGTCTTTTCAAGGGCCTCGCGATGGTCTGTTTGGTTTTGGCCATCGCCGTCGTTTCCCATGCGCAGCCGGCGCAGCCGGGCAGCCTGCCGCCGATGGATGCCGCAACTCGCGCCGCCGTCGTCGACAGCATCGCCGTCGTCATTGACACGGTATATGTTCTCGGGGAGCCCGCCGCGCGCATCGTCGCGGAGATACGACGGGCCCTGGCCGCCGGGGAGTACGACGGGATCACCGATCCGGTCGCGTTCGCCGAACGCCTCCATGAAGATTGCCAGAGGATCAATCATGACGGGCATTTCAGAATCTACGCAATGCCGCCGCTCGACCCGGGGACCGCGGCGGGGCCGCAACGCGAGAGTCCGGCCGACGTGGAGCGCCGGAACAGGTACTTCAAAACGATCAACTATGGGTTCAACAAGGCCGAGATCCTGACGGGCGGGATCGGCTACCTGCGCTTCGACGGCTTTGCCCACGGCGACGAGGCCTTCATGGCCGCGGCCGCGGCTATGAACTTCATATCGAACAGCAACGCCGTGATTCTCGACCTGAGGCACAACGGAGGCGGTTCGGCGTCGATGATCCGGTTTATCTGCGGATACCTCTTCGCGGAGGAGACGCACCTGATCAACTGGGATATACGCGCGAAGAATAAAACGGTGCAGTCCTACAGCGCGGATTTCGTTCCCGGCCGGAGGATCGTCGACCAACCGGTCTATGTCCTGACCAGCAAAAGCACCTTTTCAGCCGCCGAGGAGTTCACCTTCGACCTGAGGAACCTCGAACGGGCCACCGTGGTCGGCGATACGACGGGCGGCGGAGGGCACACGGTCGAGGGGCACGTCTTCGATTTCGGCGCGTTCCGCATGGGGCTCCGCGTCCCGTACGGCCGCGCCTACAATCCTCTGAACAACGAAGGGTGGGAGGGAGTCGGCGTCATCCCGCACATAGCTGTGCCGGCCGATCAAGCCCTCGACGCCGCCTATGCCGACGCTCTGCGAAAGCTCGCGGCCGCCGAGAGCGATGAGCGCGCTAAAGCGGTTTACGAGTGGGCCCTGCAGGACATCGAAGGCCGTCTGAAGCCGGTGGAGCTCACCGGAAAGCAGATGAAAAAATACGTCGGCGTCTTCGGCGCGCGGCGCGTTTTCATGGAAGGCGGCGGGCTCTGGTATCGAAGAGAGAACGGACCCAAATATCGGCTCGTTCCAATCGGAAAGGATCTCTTCCGCGTCGGGGATCTCGATTACTTCCGTCTCTCTTTCGGGTACGACGAAAAGGGAAATATCGCGAAGGCGATCGGCCTGTACAACGACGGGCGGCGGGACGAGAACGCGAAAAGCGGGAAATGAGCCGTTCGACCGCAACGGTCGGCGCGCGTCTCGATCGACGGCCGCCGCCGCGCGCGGAGCATGTCGGCGCTGCTAGAGAAGGATGGAGAGACAGGTCATGGCGCCGTCGCACTTCGGAAACTCCGTCATTTCGAGCGCGATGACGGCGACGCCCGCTCGCTCCAATAGCTCCTTCGTTCCGGGAAAACCAGCCGGCATCACCACGGCGCCGTTCACGGAAAGCACGTTCGCCGCGTACTCCTCGCCGTCGGGAACGACGAGCCTGTCCTCGTTCGCGAATGCGGGTTCGCCGGCGAGGGCCTTGGTAACGAGGATCGTGCCGTCCCTGATGTAGCTCGCGTGGCTCTTGAGATGCATCATGGCCGGGGCGACGACAACGTCCACCTTGACGCCGAGCCAGTCGGCCATCTGCCGCGCGCCCTCGCGGTTCGTGCGCCTGGTCAGCCCGCAGACGAGCCTGTCGCGCAAATGGAGCACGTCTCCTCCCTCGATCGTCGCGGGCTCGGACGCTCTCTTCGCGGCGAGCATCTCGGACAGGACCGGTTCGATCGCCGTCACTTCGTCCCGCCTGGCCTCCTCGGACGGCCTGCAGAGCAGGGCTCTTCCCCCGCGAACGACCGCCGTGTCTTCGACGAAGCACGAGTCGGGGAGGCCGTCGGCCTTCTCGAGCCGGAGCACCTCGAGACCGAGGTCCTCGAGCGTTTTGACGTATGTCGCGTGCTGGACCTTCGCGCGCGCCACGTCGACGGTGTGCCTCATGGGGTGTGTCGATATGCACCGGCGGAATCCCTCCCCGGGTTCGCGCACGATCGCCTTTCTGAACGGCATGTGACGAAAACCTCCGCGGCGCGCTCGCGAGCGCAGGCGCATGACCACGGTCTTTCTATTGTATATTCGATTCCGTGTCAAGACGTGGACGCCACGCGCTCTCACTCTCCGGATTCGATCCGCCACTCCTTGAAGATCGCGCCCACGATCTGATTCACCTGCGTCCGGTTGAAGAACCAGAGCGGAAATCCGAAATGGAAGCTCTTCGCGGCGACGGCTCCCGGAGCGGGGGGGACGACGTTCTCGTGCTTCGTGAGGACGAGCGCCACCGCGGAGTTATTCAAGGGCGACAGGGTGTTCCGAGTCCGCATGCGGAACATCGGATGGAAGCAAGGCTGGGACGCGACGGAGTTCCTATCCATCCAGTATGCCGGATCGTAAGCCTCGACATAGGTGAATCCTCCGGGACGCGGAGCGGGCGCCATGGGATCGAAGAATCTGCCCGGCTTCGTCACCTCTTCCCAGAGATCGAGCCGGTCCGGGAGGCCGGCGAGCGCGCCGGCGACCGGATCGTCGGCCTTGACCGCGTGGATCATGCAGTCGGAGCGTAGGATTCGCGCGGGCATATCCGCATCGACGCGAAACGTGCCGATGACCTTGTCGAGCATGGTCACGCAGTAGTCGCGGTACGCGATCGCGTTGACGCCGCTCCGATCTCCGTCGCAGCCGGCCTGATTACCCGTGATTTCGCACATCAGATTCATGGGGAAACTCTGGGCGGTCGGCAGCAGGCACGCCGCGAGCCCGCCCGAACGGTCGGCACGTCCTTCCGTCAGCAGATGCCCCCCCTTCGCGAGAAACATCGAGAGGTAATTGGTCACCAACGTCGGTCCCGATCCGATCATGCTTTCCGGGGTAAAGCGGATGACGTCGTCCCATGCCGCGTAATCGTTGTTCGAACTGTATGACCAGATGATATTCCGGTACATCCGGATGCGCGAAAACTCGGGCGGCCTCGAGTTGTGCATGTAGTATGCGTCCCACACGTCCAACGCCGGGTCGAACCCCTGCGCGCGGCCGCAGATATCGAGCCAAAACGCGTCGTGCTGGCTCTCCGTCGGCAGGACATAGTCGATCTGCGTGAACTCGCTCGAGGGGAAATCGTCCACCCAGAGGAGATTTCTTTCCATGGTGAACGGAACGATAAAAAGCTGAATCCTGCCGAGGGTGATTTTGCCTATATTATCTATCGCCTCGACGAAGAAGGTATGCGTGCCCGCCGAGAAGGCTTTCGGGGGCGCGGATACGTGCGCGAGCGAGAATCTCACGTCCCAGGCGTTGGGATCGTTTATGTCCGCCACGTCCCACCCGTAGCGATAGCCGGCGATCTCGCCGCCGTAGCTCGAGGCGTCCGCCCGCCACGCGAAGTTGAGCGCGAGATCCGCGGGAAACTCGCATGACCGGGGATTCATGCTCATTCCGAGGAACCTGTTGGCGCCGAGAAGCGGCTCCGCGACGGTCAACAGCGGTCCCGCGACGGCGCTCACAATGAACTGCCGGACGTTCGTTCCGCGGTTGAACTGCGCGGTGGTTGTGCCGCACATATCCATCGCCTGCACCGCGAAAATATGCGCCCGATTCATCTGCAGCGTTTCATCGTCTCCGAGCGTCGTGGCGCGGCCGCGCGGGCTGCCGTACGGAACCCACTTCGACCACTTGTCTTCGTAACGCTCGGGATGCTCGTTGAGATCCCTGACGATGTCGAATGCGGGGTCGTAGACGCCGTTCGTGTCGACGACGGGGCTCCACATCCAACGAACGGAGCGGGGGTCCCGCTCGTTTCCGCCGCGCCATCCGAAAACGACGACTTCCCCGAGCGCCTGCGTGCCGCCTCCCGCTGGCGGCGGCGGCTTGTCGATGATGACGAACGGATCTTCGCCCGTCGGGCAGAACGGCATGCGGCAGCTCCCAAACGCGATGAGGAGCGCTCCCGCGAGAACAGCCGCGCAGAAAGCGAACGTTCTCATACCTTCTCCCTTCCCCCGCGCGCGAACGCGGACGTACCGCGCGCATGGAAAGCCTGAGCCTCGATCGTATCGATTGGATGGTTGTCGGCGTAGTATCCCTTCCCTTTCATAATGATAATCCCGCGATCATTTCGCAAGACGAAACGCATCATCCGGCGCGCCGGGTGGAACGATGTCCGCGCGGCTTATCGTTGACGCCGGCCATGGGTCGCCCCTATAGTCCCATCGATCTTCGGGTGAAGGGAAAA
>JAGUZZ010000201.1:0-6373 GCA_020060525.1 bacterium
CTCCATCGGGATGCCCGAGCGGAGCGACGTCACTGGCTCCGGCTCCTGATTCAGGATCGCGTAGAGCGTCGATTGCTCGTACTCGCCGGGGAAGGCGTGCTTCCCCGAGAGCGTCTCGTAGAGAACCGCCCCGAGCGAGAAGATGTCGCTCCGCGCATCGACCTCTTCGCCTCGGGCCTGCTCGGGCGACATGTACTGCGCCGTGCCGAGCGTCGAGCCCGTCTTCGTGAGCTTCGCGAGACCGAAGTCCACGATCTTCACGAGCCCGTCCTTCGTGACGAGAATATTCGCGGGTTTGATGTCTCGGTGAACGATCCCCTGGCCGTGCGCTTTGGCGAGCCCCTGAGCCATCTGCACTGCGATATCGATCGCCTCATCGAGCCTGAGCGGCCCGCGCTCGATCTTCGCCTTGAGCGATTCGCCCTCGTAGCAGGCCATGGCGATGAAAAGCTGCCCCTCGGCGGTCTCGTCGATTTCGTGGACGGTGCAGATGTTCGGGTGATCGAGGGCGGAGGCCGCCCGGGCCTCCTGGATAAAGCGTTTCTTGGCTTCGTTGTCGCGGGTCAGCTCTGGGGGGAGAAATTTGAGCGCCACCGTGCGGCCGAGCTTCGTGTCCTCGGCCTTGTAGACAATGCCCATGCCGCCCTCGCCGAGCTGCTCGAGGATACGGTAATGCGAGATCGTTTTTCCGAGCATTGCACTCCCGAAGGAAAGAAACGGCATCCGCCCGCGCGGGCGCCCCGGCCGTTTTTCGATACCCGGGAGCAATTCTAGCAGAAGCTCCGATGACGGTCAAAGAGAAGGCATGTTTCGCCTATAGATATTTTGCCACCTATGTGCTACCCGAAAGAGCTCTTTCTGTGTATCGATATGGAAGCCTGGGCAAGCGCAGTGCTATACTGTTTCCGCAAAAAGGAAGGTTGACGCGATGGATACCGCGGACCGGATTTACCGAGACCTTCAGCGACATCTGGACAGGCAGGCCATAGGATTTCCCGCGACGAAGTCGGGGGCCGATATACGCATCCTTAAGCGGCTCTTCAGCCCCGAGGAGGCGCAGCTCGCCCTCCATCTCACGTACAAGCCGGCGCCGCTCGACCGCGTCCGCGAGCTGGCCGAAGGGAGCGGGATACCCCGCGACCGCGTCGAGAGCATGCTCGATCACATGGCGGGAAACGGAGCGATCGGGCACAGGGAAAGAGAAGGTACTAGGTATTTCTGGACCATGCCTTTTGTCGTCGGCATGTTCGAATACCAGCTGAAGCGGCTCACTCCGGAGTTTCTCCGCGACGCCGGAGAGTACATGAGCGACAGAGCTTTCGGGCTTGCGCTCCTCGGCACGGAGCGGCCGCAGATGCGGACGATACCGGTCGGAAAGAGCGTCGCGACGGAGCACCACGTCGCCACCTACGACGATATCGTCGAAATCATCAACGGCGCCGATGGCCCCTTCGCCATCCTCGAGTGCATCTGCAGAAAATCGGCCGCCATCGCGGGAAATCCCTGCAAAAGGACTTCCCGACACGAGACCTGCATGCCCATCGGGGAGATGGCGGCGCACGCCGTCGGGCACGGCTTGGGGAGGGGCATAAGCCGCGAGGAAGCCCTCGAGATCGCCCGGTTGAGCGAAGCCGATGGATTGGTCTTCCAGCCGTCCAACGCGCAGAAGCCCGATTTCATCTGCGCATGCTGCGGATGCTGCTGCGGGATGCTCCGCTTCCAGAAGATGCTGCCCAAGCCGGTCGGCTTCTGGGCGACGAACTACCAGGCCGCGGTCGACGCCGAGACGTGCACCGGCTGCGGAGCCTGCGTCGAGAGATGCCAGGTGGACGCCCTGACCGTCGATGATCGCGGGAGCGTCGCGCTCGTCAACCTCGATCGCTGCATCGGCTGCGGCAACTGCGTCGTCGCCTGTCCGACCGGCGCCATGAGTCTTCTCAAGAAGAAGGTGGAAACCGTGCCGCCGCGGGACACGGAAACTTTGCACGACGAAATCATGGCGCACAAGAAGGGGACGATCGGCAAGATGGCGCTCGTGGCGAAGCTGATGCTGAAAAGATGAGCGAGTCGAACGCTCGCGGGGCCGAAAGCGAAAGCCGGACGGCTGCCGGCAATAAAAAATGGACCGCCGGGGAATCGAACCCCAAACCTACTGATTAAGAGTCAGTTGCTCTGCCAGTTGAGCTAGCGGTCCATACGCGTGTTTGGTTTTCGGGACGCCCGAATATAGAACGGCTGCGAGTTCATATCAAGCAAAATCAATACGACCACCGGCGTCGCTGCTCCAAAATCAAAGAGAGAAGGGAGAGGGTGAAAAGATCCACTTGACAGCGGAGGCACATGCAGTAAGATTTACTGCGATTGTAGCATATTTTACTGCGAGGACGATCGCCATGCTCGATGAACTGTTCGGTTCCAAGCTCCGCGCGAAGCTCGTCGCTTGGTTCATGCTCCACTCCGACGAACGGTACTTCGTTAGACAGATCACGTCGCTCCTCAAGGAAGATGCGACGAACGTGAGCCGAGAGCTCGCCCGGCTCGCCCGGCTCGGCATTCTGGAGAGCTCGAGAGAGGGACGGCAAAAATACTATCGCGCGAACCGCTCCTCGCCGTTCTATGCGGAGCTTCGCGGATTGGCGGTCAAGACGTTCGGAATCCGCGACGTCGTGCGGGCTCGGCTCCAGAAGCTTTCGAACCGAATAGAAGCGGCTTTTATCTTTGGATCCTTTGCCGAAAGCCGCGAGACGGCTCGAAGCGATGTCGATATCATGATCATCGGCGATGTGTCTTTCGGCGAGGTATGCGACTCCCTGCGCCCGGCTCACGAGATCATCGGACGAGAAATCAATCCCTCGGTATATCCGCCGAGGGAGTTCGCGGCAAAGCTGAAGGCGAAGCAGCATTTTCTGGCGTCGGTTCTGAAGGCGGAGAAGATTTTCCTGATAGGCGACGATCATGAGCTTGATCGACTGGCGAAGAAACGGCTGGCTCGCTGAGCATAGCACGAGCGCGAGAGAGATCGCTGATCTGTTGAAGGCGGTTGAAAGAGATCTCGCCGATGCTCGCACCCCCGGCCTGAGCGTCGATTGGAGAATGAATATCGCGTATAACGCCGCCCTGCAATCAGCGTCGGCAGCACTGGCTGCATCCGGCTACCGCGCGAGCCGGGACCAGCGCCATTACCGGATCATCCAGTCTTTGGTCCACACGGTCGGATTGCCGGAAGTCGTCGTTGCGCAGCTCGATCGCTTCCGCGTCAAACGAAACCGCGGCACGTATGAGCGGGCGGGTATGGTTTCCGATCGCGAAGCAGCGGAAATGATATCTCTTGCCGTTGACATTCATGCCAGGGTCTTCGCTTGGTTGGAGAAGAAGCACGGCGGTCTGCTCAAAGATCTGTAAGGAAGCGAAGAGAGCCGAAAACACCGGGCCGGGCGCTCAAGAGCGACCGGCCCGGCTTGAACCTGATCGGATCTAGCCGGCCCGGTGCTGCGGAACGCGCTCCGGGCCGTTGCTGCGTATCGCCGTTCCTCAGAACGGCAGGTCGCTGTCCTCGTCGCCCGTCGCGCTCGGGGCCGCGGCGGGCTCGTCGATCCCTTCGCCGGCGGGCGAAGGCTGCGCCTCGTCGCCGCCGAAGGACGTTTCGCCGCGCTGGCCGCTCAGAAGGACCATGTTCGTCATGACGATCTCGGTCGTGTAGCGCTTCTCGCCTTTCTGATCCTCCCACTCGCGAGTCTGGAGCCTGCCCTCGAGGTACACCTGCCGCCCCTTCTTCAGGTACTGATTGCAGATCTCGGCGAGGCGGCCGAAGGCCACGACGCGATGCCACTCGGTGCGCTTGTCTTTCTGTCCTTCGCGGTTCTGGAAGAACTCGGTCGTCGCGATTCTAAGGTTCGAGACCGCGAGCCCGCTCGCCGTGCGGCGAAGCTCGGGATCGGCCCCGAGATTGCCGAGGATGATGACTTTGTTGACGCCACTCATCACCGCACCTCCATCGAAAAAAAGTGAACCCTCGTCCACCCCGCCGCACGTTCCTCCCCGTCAGGTTCGCCCTCGATTGTAGCGGCTCGAAGCGAAAAATCAAGGGCGAAAAAGGGCTCGCCGCCTATCGAAGGAGCACGATTTTCTTCGTCTCGGCGATGCCGTTTGCCGTGAGCCTCAGGAAGTAGACTCCCGTCGAGACCTTCTCATTGCGCGTGCCGCGGCCGTCCCACGCGAGGCGTTGAGCGCCCGCCGCCATCCTTCCCTCGAAAAGCCTTCTCACGAGGCGGCCCGAGGCGTCGAACGCGTCGAGGCGCACGTCCGCGCTCCGCGCGAGCTCGAACACGACGCTCACCGCCGGGTTGAACGGATTCGGATAGGCGCGGAGAGCGAGGGAGGAGACCTCCGGAACGATCTCGTCGACGCCCGTCGTCGTCTCGAGGCAGATCTCGTAGACCCGGTTGTACCATTTGTCGGCGACGTAGAGGCGCCGGCCCGCCGCGTCGATCTCGAGACAGCAGTAATCGAACCCCCCGAATCCGTCCGCGACGAGCGTCGTCGCTCCGGTTGCGGGATCGACGCGGTGGACGGTTTCGGTGCTGCTGCTCGCGACGTAGAGCTCCTTCGCGACCGCGTCGTACACGATGCTGCACATGCCGTCGATCGGCGGATCGATCGCGAGAAAGCTCCGCGTCCCCTGATCGTCCAGAAGCGTAATGCGGTTCGCGTCGAGCTGGTCGCAGGCGTACACGGTCTCGCTGTCGTCCGCGGCGATGTCGAAATAGTCGACGTTGCCGGGATCCGGCATGAAGAGCAGCTCCCCTTCCGCCACGGAGGGAGAAAAGCTCCACATCTCGTCGGGGCCGCTATACCCTCGATCGGTTACGAGAATATTCCCCGGATCGACGTTCGGGCCGTCGAAGTGCGGCGGGGCGATCGTGAGGCCGTAGGGATCGTCGTCGCCGGTATGAAAGCCCGACACCCAGAGGCTCGACGTCCCGCCGTACGCGATCCGGTAGATATACCCGTCGTAGTCGAGACTCACGAAGGCGTCGCCGTTCGGTGCGAATATGAGATGCGCCGGGTTGGCGTACGTTTGGATGAAGACGCCGGCCGTCGGCCCGGCGACCTTGCAGATGCCGCCGCTCGACGCCCGGATCACTCCGTAGAGCTCCCCGTCCATCGGATTCAGGGCGACGGAGAAGACGCCGACGAGGCTCGCGTAGCCGCAATTCGAAAGATCCGGATCGTGTATCTCGATGGCGTCGTCGATCGGCGGACAATCGTTCAGCATAAGCCCGAAGTTGTCCATGCCGACCGTTTCGGAGCCGTCGAAGTATTCGAGATCGATCCGGCACTCCGTGATGTTCGCGAGGAGCCCCGCCCAGGTGCCCGAATCGAGGATCCATGAGGATTCGGCGATCGGGAAGGCGAACGTTGTCCAGACGCGGGGGAGAAGCGTGAGATCTTCGGCCGTGAGGGAGACGCGAGCGGCGCCTCCCGGCCCCGAAATGCGGATGAAATCCGGAGAGCCCGCGTTCGTTCCCGTCGCGCTCGCGATGCGGATATCGACCGTGAGATATCCGTTGCCGTCGTACGCGGTCCAGTCTCCGTGAAAGACGGGCGCCGAGTAGCCGTAGGAGTTGCCCGTCCCGTCGGCGATCGAGACGTACCCTCCCCCGTTCCCGCCGCTCTCCGGATTGGTCGCGCCCCCCGTATTCTTAAAGTACCAATCTCCCGTGCCCGGCGTGTTGAACGTGTTCGAGTAGCACGGCACGGCGACGGCGGCGGGGCTCGAGGTGAGCCTGATGTTGTCGAGCAGGGTCTGCTCGCCGCCGTTCACCCATTCGGCGAACACGCGGAGCGATGTCACGCTGGCAAGGAGGGCTTCCCACGTGCCCGACTCGACCGTCCAACCGGCGGGATCGAACGAGATCTTCCCGGTGAGCCAGACGCCGGTCGGCGGCGGCGTCGTGATATCGGGGGCGTTCGCCCACGCCGAGCCTCCCGGCCCCGATATCACGACGTGATGCGAGGAGACCCAGGCGCCTCCGCTCGTGTTGAGCTCGTAGATGTCGAAATAGAACGTGTCGGCCGCCGTGAAGGCGCTCCAGTCGCCGAGAAATTTTCTGGGAGCGATCGCCCAGTTCATATCGCCCGAGACGAGATCGTTCACGTCGAGGCATCCTCCGGGATTCCCGCCCGTCGCCTGCCAGATCGCGCTGTTGTCGCCGTTGATCGTCCAGCCCTCGAGGTCGAAGTCGAAGGTCGAGGCGATCTGCGCGAGCGAGGATGCGCTCGAAGCGGCAAGCAAAATGGCGACCGCGGCGGCAAAGAGCGAAGCACGTTTCATGATTGCCGTCCCCCCCTCGGCGCGCCGGCGGGGAATCGA
>JAGUZZ010000199.1:0-7397 GCA_020060525.1 bacterium
CGGCGGATCGCTCGCGCTGCTCGCGGGCGAAGGGGGCAGGCAGTACGTCGTCGACGCCGCCTCCGTCGCGGGATCCGGCGCGGACGGAGCCGTTTCATCGATACGGCGCTACGAGCCGGGGACGACGGTCTCGAGCGAGCTTCAGCTCTGGCCGTGCCTCCGGCGGGACGCCGCCGGCACCGGTCGACAGGGACTTTCGGGGGGCGGCGACGCCGCGCGGGCCGCCGTTGATCCGTCGACCTTCATCGTGTATCCGAACCCCGCGAGGGGATCGTCCTTCACGGTCCGCGTGCTCGTTTCGAACCCGGCGCGCGTGTCCGTCGCGATAATGAACCTCGAAGGGGAGAAGGTCGCCTCCCGCGAGGGTCGTCACGATTGGCCGGCGGGGAGCGCCGTGCCGTTCGAAGCCGCGTTTTCATCGAGCGGGCTCGCGAGCGGCGTCTACCTCTGCCGCGTCGACGTCTCGGGCGACGGTTGGAGCTGGAGGGGAACGAAACGGTTCGCCGTCGTGCGCTAGCGCCCGCGCGCTCCGCCGGCGAAGCCGGCCATTGACCGGGCGGGCCGGCGGCGTTACCATTGATATATACCACGACGGGAGGAGCCATGAACCGCACACTCGCTCGGATGCTCTGCGCCGCCGCCGCGCTCGCGGCGCCGTTCTCGAGTCTCTCGGCCCGGGAGGCGGGGACGAGCGGCTTTCTCTTTCTTCGTCTCGGCGACGGCGCGCGCGCGGGCGGCATGGGAGAGGCCTTTACGGCCGTAGCCGACGACGCCTCGGCGCTCTACTACAACCCGGGCGGCATGGCGGCGGTCGAGGGGGTCGAGCTCTGCGTCACGCACGCCGAATGGGTGCAGGACATCCGGTTCGAGCAGATCACCGTGCTGAACGAGATGTTCGGAGGGACGGCGGGGCTCAGCTTCACGGGGCTCTACTACGGCGAGATGGACCGCTACGGGGACTATCCGTCGCTCGTTCCGGACGGCACGTTCGCTCCCTACGACCTCTCGGTCGCCGGGGGGTACGCCGCGGACGTCCTGCCGAACCTCTCCGTCGGCGCGTCGATCAAGGTCATATACGAGAAGATCGATTTCGAATCGGCGACGGGCTGGGCCTTCGACGCGGGGCTCGTTCACAAGAGCGCGATCGAGGGGCTCACGCTCGCCGCGTCGATGCAGAACCTCGGCCCGCAGGCGAAGTTCGTCGAGGAGAAGTTCTACCCGCCCTTCACGCTTCGCGGCGGAGCGGCGTACCGCTACGAGTCTTCATGGCTGCACGGAGACGCGATCGTCGCCGCGGACGCACTCTTTCCGAACGACGGCGACGCGAAGATCCACCTCGGGCTCGAATATAACTACGGCCCGCATCTCTCCGTGCGCACCGGCTACAAGGGCAACTACTACGCGCAGGGGTTCACGCTCGGGGCGGGCGTCAAGTACGGGAGCCTCGCGTTCGATTACGCCTACATGCCGCTCGATTTCGAGCTCGGGGACAGTCACCGGTTCTCGATCCGCGTCGTCTCCGTGGCGCCGTAGAGCCGCAGGGAGATCTCCCCTCCCTCGATCGCGAGATAGGAGAAGTGGCGCTCCCAATCCCCGATGATGGCGAACGTCCGGCCGTCGAAGCGCTCGAGGGCGGGGCGGTGGACGTGCCCCATCACGAAGACGTCGTTCCCCCATTTGAAGAAGGCGCCGGGCGCCATCGCGACGAGGTCGAGCGCGGAGCGTTCCGTGCGCTTCGAGGTGACCTCCTTGCTCGCCCGCGAGAAACGGCGCGCGAAGCCGTAGAGGAGACCTGGCGGAACCGCGCGGGCGAGGGCGACGACGGCGCGGCTTCTGATCGCCGCCTTCAGAGCCTTGTAGGCGAGATCGCCGGGGAGGAGCGAGTCGCCGTGGGTCATGGCGACTCGATGACCGCCGATCTCGTGGATCGCGAGCGGCGGGAGCACGGAGAAGCCGAGCGTATCGGAGATGTGGCGGCCGAGCCACCAGTCGTGATTGCCGCCCGCGATGAAGACGGACGTGCCCCCGGCGCGCAGCGACGCGATCGCGCCGAGGACGTCGTCGTAGAAGGGCGGCACGTAGCCGCGCGATTCGAACCAGAAATCGAATATGTCGCCGAGGAGGTAGAGCCGGGAGGCGCCGCGAAGCCCCGAGAGAAACGCGACGAAACGCTCGCGTTTCAGACGCTCGTGCGGCGCTCCGGCGTCGAATTTGAAATGCGCGTCCGAAACGAAATAGGCCGCCTCAGGCACGATGCCGCTCCCCGATAGAGAAATCCAGTCTTCGGTACGGGCCGGATTCTACGACATACCGTTCCCGGCGCGCCATGCGAAAAAGGGGGCGATGCGGCGGCGCGGGCGGAAAGAATCCGCGGGCCGCGGAACCGACCCCGCGGGCTCCGCCGGCGTAACGGGAACGGCGGCAATGGATTGTGAATGCAACATTTTTCGGTAATTATTCTTGACATATTTTGGGGCTTCAGGTACACTTCTCTAGGAATGGTGTGTGAAGCGGTGACAGGATAGTAAATCGTTCGCCAACGATACCTGCACGTAGAACCCCACCGAAACAAAAACTTTTTCGGGCGCCGGGTGTATAACCTGACGAGAGGTCTTACAAGGCTCGGTCATGGTTCAGGAATCGAAGGCGGGCAATCATGGACGAGGAACTGAGGGAAAAGGAAGAAATGAATCCGGATCCGAGAGGAAGCGAGTACGCGGGGGAGAGAAGCTTGGACCTCTACCTGAAGGAAATCAACAACACTCCGCTGCTCACGCGGGAACAGGAAAAGGACCTTGCGAAGCGCATACGCAAGGGTGACGAGGGCGCCCTGCACGATCTCGTGAAGGCGAACCTTCGCTTCGTCGTATCGATCGCGAAGCAGTACGTCAACCAGGGGCTTTCCCTGGCGGACCTCGTGAACGAGGGGAACCTCGGTCTCATCAAGGCAGCGTACCGCTTCGACGAGAAGCGCGGCTACAAGTTTATCTCCTACGCCGTGTGGTGGATCCGGCAGGCGATGCTTCAGGCGCTCGCCGAGCAGTCGCGCATCGTGCGCCTGCCGCTCAACCGCGCCGGCACGCTGTACCGCATCGGCAAGGCCGCGCGGCAGCTCGATCAGGAGCTCGGACGGAACCCTGAAGTCGACGAAATCGCGAAAAAGTTGAAGCTCCCGCACGACGAGGTGCGGGACACCATGCAGATAGCGAACAGCCATCTCTCGCTGGACGCCTCCTTCGGGAACGACCAGGAGGAGAACTCGCTCGTGGATTATCTCGCCGACGACAATCTCGAGTCGCCGGACGAGCAGACCTACGTGAACGCGCTGAGCGAGGACATGCAGAAGGCCCTCGACACGCTGACGGATCGCGAGCGCGCGATATTGAGCCTCTACTTCGGTCTCGAGGGAGAGGAGCCGCTCACGCTCGAGGAGATCGGAAAGCGGATGAACCTCACGCGCGAGCGCATCCGCCAGATCAAGGAGAAGGCGATCCTGCGGCTTCGGCACAATTCGCGTAGCAAATACCTCAAGGGGTACGTGCAGGACTAGCCTGATTTCATAGAAACGCCCATGAATCGGGCGGCGGGCCTTCGGTTCGCCGCCCGATTCGCTTTTTTCGGGCCCGGGCCGGCTTCGGCGGGTACGCGCCTTGCATAGAATGGCAGCGGAGGGGAATATTCGCTTGACAGGGCTTCCGGCGCGAAACTAACTTAACCGGAAGAGCGACGTCGTTTTCGACACTCGAAGCCCGAACGAGCGGATTCAGCGAAGGAAGCCGATGAATCGCCATATACGCTTTTTATACGAGCTCGGCGACAACACCGGCATGCGGTCGATCCGACTGCGGCGGTCGCACGCCGCGGCCGCGGTCGCCGGCGCCGCGGGGATCATCGTCGCCGCGATCGTTCTCGTCGCCGTTCGATCCGGGGAGATCGTCCGCACCGCGACCGTTTCGAAGCTCAGGACCGAAAACGAGCAGCTCAGGGCCGATCTCGTCCGTTTCCGCGAGGAGGCCGTCCGGCTCGAGAGCCGGATGAACGTCGGGTTCGAGCTTCAGAACCGGGCCCGGCTCATCGCGAGCCTCGATCCGATTCCCGACGAGGTGTGGCGAGTGGGCGTCGGCGGTCCCGAGCCCGATCTCGGCCGTCTCGAGCGGGCCTACCCGGATTCGCTCTTCGGGGATATCGACGCGGATCTCAGCCGCATGATCCGCCAGTCCGAGCTTCAGATCGAGAGCTACCGCGAGGTCATATCGATCCTCGAGAGCGAGCGCGAGGTTCGCCTCGCCACGCCTTCGATCCGGCCGCTTCGAAGCGGCTTCCTGTCGAGCCGCTACGGGCGCAGGATGGATCCGTTCCGCGGGGAGATCGTTCACCATCCCGGGATCGATTATCGCGCCCGCACCGGCACGCCGGTCCTCGCCACGGCGGAAGGCACCGTGCGCCAGGCCGGGCGCAACGGCGGCTACGGCCTCATGATCGAGGTCGTCCACGGAAACGGCTTCAAGACCCGGTACGCCCATCTCTCGAAGATCCTCGTCGCCCGGGGTCAGAAAGTGAAGCGCGGCGAGGTCATCGGTCTCGTGGGCAACACGGGGCATTCGACCGGCAGCCACCTGCACTACGAGGTGCTCCATCGCGGCGTTCACCGGGATCCCCTTCAGTACGTCATGCCGGAGGGCCTCTGCTACGATTGATCCGCGTCGGACGGATCGCGTTATCCGGTAAATTCTATTGTCAACGAGCGCGTCCCCGGCTAGACTCCCTGCGGCGCCGATCGGCCGCATCCGCGCGGGAGACCGGCGTATCCCTATGAGGTGCCGAATGTTCTATCGTCGTTTGGCGGCCTCGGCCGCCCTCCTCTGCCTCGCGTCCGGCGCGTGCTCTCCGGCCGCATCCGCTCCGGTCACGGTGCGCGACGTCCGCTTCTGGACGGCCCCGGACCATACGCGCGTCGTGATCGACGTGAGCGGCCAGACGCGCTATTCGGTCCGGTCGATCGCCGGGCCTCACCGGGTCGTGATCGAGCTTCCCGCGTGCGTCGCCGCCAAGAGCGTCGGAAATCAGACCGTCGGCGACGGCGTCATCGAGCGCATCCGCGTGAACCGCCTCAAGACGGGCGTTCAGGTCGTTCTCGACGTGCCGCGCGAGACCGAGTTCAACCATTTTCCCCTGAAAGCGGAGCAGGGGAGACCCCATCGAATAGTCATCGATCTCGCGCGGACGCTGAGCAAGGCCGAGGTCGAGAAGCGGGCCGCCGAGAAACGGCGGGTCGCCGAAAGCCCCGGTTACGTGATCGCCATCGACGCCGGGCACGGCGGCGACGCGCCGGGGGCCGTTCATCACGGGATTCGCGAGAAAACGCTCAATCTGCGGCTCGCGCGGATGCTCAAGGAGGAGGTCGAGCGCAGAAAGGGATACACGGCGGTGCTCATCCGCGACGGCGACTACGACGTTGTCTGGTACAAACGGGTGCTCAAGGCCCGCGAGCACGACGCGGACGCGTTCGTGAGCCTCCATTTCAACGGCGCCCGGGACAGCCGCCTCAGCGGCATCGAGCTCTACATCATCTCTCCCGAGGGCGTGGTGGACGAGAACGCGGAGGCGGTCGCCGAGCGCGAGCACCTCATGCAGGAGGTGCAGGGGCAGGGTGGCGTCGTGAACGGCGATCTCGAATCGATCCTCTTCGACGTGACGCGCACGAACACGATGCAGCGAAGCGCGCTTCTTACCGAGGAGGTCGCCCGCGCGCTCAAGAAGGAGAAGGATCCGCCGATCCCCTTCCGCGCGATCCGGCAGCGCAACTTCGTCGTGCTGCGCGGCATCTCGATGCCCTCGATACTCGTCGAGGGCGGGTATCTCTCGAACAAGAAGGACGCCTCGATCGTCGCGAAGGACGGCTATCTGCGCTGGCTCGCGCGGTCGCTCGCGGACGGGATCGAGGAGTTTTTCCTGAAGCACCCGCCGGCTGCGGAAAACGCCGGGGAGCGGTGAGGCGGACGCATGAGATGGGAATCGGTGACGCGCGCGGCGACGGCGAACATCGCCCTCAAGACCGTTTCGGTCTTCTTCGCCGTGGTCCTCTGGTTCTACGTGACGGCGCAGATCGAGGGGACGGAAACCGTCAAGATACCGCTCGAGATCGTGAACGTGCCGGAGAGTCTCATCGTCGTGAGCGACGCCCCGCGCCACATCGAGGTCACCATGCGGGGCGCGCGGAGCGACCTTCTCAAGGTCCGCCTCTTCGGCAGCGCGCGTTTGACGGTCGATCTCGCCGGCGCGCAGGGGCGTCATCTCACCGTGCCTCTCTCGAAAGGCATGATCACGCTGCCGGAGGGCCTCAAGCCGGATAACGTCTCCATCAACGCGCCGCGCGCCCTCTCCATCATGCTCGAGGAGCGCGTGAGCGCCGCGCTCCCCGTGCGCGCCGTCTTCCGCGGGTTGCTGCCCCGCGAGCTCGTCCTCGTCGGCCAGCCGGCGATAACCCCCGACCGCGTCATCGCGCGCGGGCCCTCGAACGCCATGCGCGCCGTATCCGAAGTCCGAACCGAGGCGATCGACATAGCGGGCCGCCGAGGAAAGGTGTCGCTCGAAACGCCGGTCGTCCGGCCGCGCGGGATCGAGATCGAGCCCCGCACGGTGCTCGTCGAGCTCGACGTCGCCCGCCGCGCGGAGCGCACGATCGAGGGGCTCGCGCCGACCCTCCTTCAGGTCGAGGAGGATCTCGACGTCGTCTGCTCCCCGGCGAGCGCGGACCTCACCGTCGAGGGCCCCGAGGAGCTCGTCCGGAACCTCACGGCCGACGACGTTTCCATCATCCTGAGCGTTCCCCCGGGGAGCCGGGGCACGTTCGCCGTGGAGGCGGAGGTCATCCTGCCCGCGGGCATCGACAGCTTCCGGCTGTCGGTGAAATTCTTCGACGTAACCGTCTCGGCGAAGCGGTAGGCGCCATGGTCGACGAACGCACGGCGGGCGAGGGCAAGCGGGAGCAGCGATACAGCCTCGTCTCGGATTACCTCAACAGGCGGGCGTCCGTCATCGTCTTCGCGGCGATCGTGGCGCTCGCGGCCGGCGCCGTCTTCGTGCGAACGACCGATCTCGCGCACATGCGGGTCGTGATCGGCGTCTCCGCCTTCGATTCGACGCGCTCGCACGCGGCTCTCGAATCGTTCGCGGAGTTCTGCCGGTGGAAAGGGTGCGGTGACGTCCGCTGGCGCTACCTCGCCCCGGGGAGCGCGTTCGAGGGATGCGATCTGTATCTCGTGCCGGCGCTCGACGCCTCGTCGAGGCTCGCCGCCGGCGATCTCGCGTGCCCGCTCCTCGTGGCGGAGCGCGAGGCGCACAGGTACTCGCGGAGCGCCGTGATCGTGCGCGCCGGCGCGGGTCCGATTCCGGAC
>JAGUZZ010000206.1:0-9539 GCA_020060525.1 bacterium
CGTCGACGTCGTCTTCGCCTATTCGATCGTCGCGATACCGCTCTTTCTCGCGGGGCTCGCCGCGGCGTGCGCGCCGTGGGCGATACGGAACGAGAGCCGCCTCGGCGCCCCGGTGCTCTTCACGACGCACGGCGGCATCACCTTCTATCAGGGGAACAACCGTCTCGTGATCGACGAGCGGGCGTATCGCGGCGGCGTAGCTCCGATCGCGGCGCTCCCCGGCTGGGACGGCATCCTCGCGAAGGACGGAGAGATCGAGCGCGACCGCGAGGCGTGGCGGCTCGGCAAGGCGTTCCTCGCGGAGAACCGGCCGGACGTTCCGCGCATGCTGCTGTGGAAGTTCCTCCGGTTCTGGCGGTTCAACGCGGAGTCCGGGCTCTCGGGCGTGAAGAGCGGCTGGTGGTGGGACAAGGGAAGGACGCTCGGCAGGGCGGCGAGCGCCGTCGACGTCGTCTTCGCCTATTCGATCGTCGCGATACCGCTCTTTCTCGCGGGGCTCGCCCTCGCCGCGCGGGAGGCGAGGCGGCTGCTCGTCTATCACGCGATCGTCCTCGTCCATACGGCGACGGCGCTCGTGTTCTACGGATCGCTGCGGTCGCGGGCGCCGGTCGAGCCGGTGATCGCGATCTTCGCCTCATACGCGATCGCTCGGATCGCCGCCGCGGCGCGGTCCGCGGCGCGGCGCTGATCTCTCGACCGCCGGACGAAGCATCTTCCGCGGAAAATCTTCCGCACGACAACTTCCGCACATCGGCCTTGACACGGCGACGATATATGGCTATTTTGCCAAATATGATAACGAAGCGAGGGAGGAAAGCGATGACGGGCGCGGAGCGGTCGCTGCTCGTCGCGAAGGCCAAGGCGCTCAAGGCGCTCGGCCACCCGACGAGGCTCTTCATGGTCGAGGAGCTGAGCAAGGGCGAGTGCTGCGTCTGCAGCCTCGTCGAGCGGATCGACGCCGATTTCTCGACGATCTCGAAGCATCTCTCCGTTCTCAAGGAGGCGGGACTCGTCGAGGACGAAAAGCGCGGGCAGAAGGTGTTCTACCGCCTTCGGGCGACGTGCGTGACGCAGTTCATCGGCTGCATCGAAACGGTCATACGGGAGAACGCCGGGATCCACGCGAGGCTCGCGCGTTGAGCGCGGGCGCGCCGTCGGCGGCGGAACGGGAGAAGGGAAGCATCCCCGCATGAACTGGAAGAACGAGTGGAAGAAGCTCGCTCTCATCGCCGTCGTGTTCCTCGCGTGCTTCTACCTTCCCGTGGGCACCCTGCGGTTCGACAACGCGATCGTCGAAGCCTTCCATCTCGTCAAGTGGTACGCGCGGGAGCACGTGCTGCTGTGCCTCATACCGGCTTTTTTCATCGCCGGCGCGATCGCCGTCTTCGTGAGCCAGGCCTCCGTCATGAAGTACCTCGGCGCGCGGGCGAACAAGGTCCTCGCGTACGGGGTGGCGTCGGTCTCGGGGACCATCCTCGCCGTGTGCTCGTGCACGGTCCTGCCGCTCTTCGCGGGGATCTACCGGATGGGGGCGGGGCTCGGTCCGGCGACGACCTTCCTCTACTCGGGGCCCGCGATCAACGTGCTCGCCGTCGTTCTCACCGCCCGCGTGCTCGGTTTCGAGTTGGGGCTCGCGCGCGCCGTGGGGGCCGTTCTCTTCAGCGTCGTCGTCGGCGTGTCGATGCATCTCATGTTCCGCCGGGAGGAGGAGGCCAAAGCGGCGGCGCAGGCGGCGCTCCCCGTGCCCGAGACGAAGCGGCCGCTCTGGAAAACCGCCCTGTACTTCGCCGCGATGGTCGGGATCCTCGTCTTCGCCAACTGGGGCAGGCCCGCCGAATCGACGGGGTTCTGGGCGGCCCTGTACGGAGCGAAATGGATCGCGACATCGCTCTTCGCCGCCGCCCTCGGCGTCATGCTCACGATCTGGTTCGAGGTCGCGTGGTGGAAGACGGCGCTCGCCGCCGTCCCCGTCGTCGTCCTCGCCCTGCTCCTGCCCGGACATCCGGTCGTTCCGTTCGCCGCGGGGGTGATCGGGATCTCGATTTTCACGGGCGCGTCGCGGGGGGAAACCTCGGAATGGTTCGCCTCGACGTGGGGGTTCGGGAAGCAGATCCTGCCGCTTCTCCTCATGGGCGTGTTCGTCGCGGGCGCGCTTCTCGGCCGCGTGGGGCACGAGGGTCTCATACCGTCGTCGTGGGTCGCACGCGCCGTGGGCGGCAATTCGCTCTCGGCCAATTTCTTCGCCTCCTTCGCGGGGGCGTTCATGTATTTCGCGACGCTCACCGAGGTCCCGATCCTGCAGGGGCTCATCGGAAGCGGCATGGGGAAGGGGCCGGCGCTCGCGCTGCTGCTGGCGGGGCCGGCGCTGAGCCTGCCGAACATGATCGTCATACGGAGCATTCTCGGGACGAAGAAGACCGCGGCGTTCGTTTCTCTCGTGATCGTCATGGCGACGCTCTGCGGCATGCTGTACGGAGCGATCGCGCGATGACGGCGCGCCGGTCGAGGCGCGGGAAGGAGCGGATGGAGCATGAGGAAGATTCAGATACTCGGCACCGGATGTCCGAAGTGCAAGACGCTGCTCGCGAACGCGGAGGAGGCCGTGAAGGGCCTCGGCATCGAGGCCGAAATAGAGAAGGTCGACAAGATCGCGGAGATCATACGGTTCGGCGTGATGACGACCCCGGCGCTCGTCGTCGACGGAGAGGTGAAGGCCGCGGGAAAGGTTCTTTCGACGGCGCAGATCGAAGCGCTGCTGAAATAGCGTTCACATCGGAAAGGAGCGACGAATGCGGCGAGGAATCGGCATCGTGGCGGCAATGACCATCGCCCTCTTCATGGGGGTCGCGTGCTCGCAGGAGAAAAAGGACGAGCCCGCCGGGAAGGAAACGCGGGGTTCCGGCGAAAAGATCTCGGCGCGGCCGGCGTCCGGAGGCGCGGCGGCGGACGCGCCGGCGAAGGACGGGAAATATCTCGTGACCTTCGTCGAGCTCGGCTCGGTGCGCTGCATCCCCTGCAAAAAGATGCAGCCGATCATGAAGGAGATCGAGGAGGAGTACGCGGACAAGGTCAAAGTCGTGTTCCACGACGTGTGGACCCCTGAAGGGAAGCCGTACGCGCAGAAATACGGCATCAGGGTCATTCCCACGCAGGTTTTCCTCGACAAGGACGGCAAGGAGTACTTCCGGCACGAAGGGTTCTTTCCCAAGGACGAGCTCGTCAAGGTGCTGAAGCAGAAGGGCGTTTGACGATGATCGATCTCTTCGATAGCCTCACCGGGGCTCTTCAGGCCGGTCCCGCCGTCGCGCTCGCGGCGTCCGCGGCGTGGGGCGTGCTGAGCATACTGCTGAGCCCCTGCCATCTTTCGAGCATTCCGCTCATCGTCGGGTTCATCGACGGGCAGGGGATCGTCACGAAACGGCGCGCCTTCGCGCTCGCCGGACTCTTCTCGCTCGGGATCCTCGTAACGATCGCGCTCATCGGCGTCGTCACCGGGATGATGGGGCGGCTCATGGGGGACGTCGGGCGCATCGGGAACTACGTCGTCGCCGCGATCCTCGTCGTGATCGGTCTGCATCTGCTCGAGGTCGTCACCATCCCGTTTTTCGGCGCGGCGAACCAGCCGAAGACGAAGCGCAAGGGCGCCCTCGCGGCGCTCCTCATCGGGCTCGCCTTCGGCGTCGCGCTCGGGCCGTGCACCTTCGCGTTCATGGCGCCGATGCTCGCCGTCGCATTCAGCGTCGCCTCCACGCGGCCCGTGATGGCGGGATCGCTCGTGCTCGCCTACGCCGTCGGCCACTGCGCCGTCATCGTTCTCGCCGGCACGTTCACCAGCATCGTGCAGAGGTACCTCAACTGGAACGAGCGCTCCAAGGGAGCGGTCGTTCTGAAGCGGGTGTGCGGCGGTCTCGTCGTTCTCGGCGGCGTCTATCTCGTCTGGAGCGTTCACTGACGGCGGCGGTCGCGCTTTTCGCGGTTGACAAAAGCCCGTCGATTGTGGTACTATAGAGACCGAAATAGGAGGGACCTAGCGAGCGTTTGCTATAGGAATTCGCTTTGGAGCTTTTGAGAGGCGTTCCGCCCGCTTTAGAGTGACGTTTCTATGGCAAACGTTTTCTTCTACCCGGGCGGAAGACTCCGCCCGGGTTTGTCATTCTGGGAGGCGCATCATGGCTGGGTCCCCTGAGCTGCATGAAGCGGTTTACAGCAAGGAGCCGATCGCGAGCATCATCGAGCTCAAGCTCTCCCGCCCGAACCGGGCGTATTCGGCGCTCAAACGATTGACGGACATCGTCATAGCCGGTTTCCTGCTCCTGCTTTTTCTGCCGATTATCCCCGTCGTCGCCCTCCTCATCCGGCTCGATTCGCCGGGGCCGATACTGTTCAAGCAGAGAAGGGTCGGAAAAGGCGGCAAGCCGTTCAATTTCTACAAGTTTCGCTCGATGGTCACGGGCGCCGAGGGCGCGATCGACACGCTTCGACCCCTGAGCGGCGTCGACGGCCCCGTTTTCAAGATAAAGGATGATCCGCGGATCACCCACGTCGGCAGATTCCTCCGCCGGTCGAGTCTCGACGAGCTCCCCCAGCTCATCAACGTTCTCCGCGGCGAGATGAGCATCGTCGGGCCCCGCCCCAACCTTCCCTGCGAGGTCTCTCAATACCTTCCCTGGCAGCGCAGACGCCTCGATGTGACACCGGGCATAACCTGCTTCTGGCAGATCGCCGGCAGGAGCCACATCGGATTTCAGGAATGGATGCGCCTCGATCTCGAGTATGTCCGCAAAAGAAGCTACGTTACGGACCTCAAGATCATGGTGCAGACCCTTCCGGCGGTTATAGCCAGGAAGGGGGCCTACTAGGCGCGAGCGGCACGCATCTTGCTTTTTTAAAAAATTGACAGAATTTATCCATTTTCTTAAAGTGGTTCCAATTACGCGCGGCGACATGTTGTCGCGGCGGAGGAAAGGTTCCCTCATGCAGGGGTCGGGACGTCACGGTGCGGAGCTCGCGGCCGTCGTGTGCGCGGCGGCGCTCGCGCTGTCCGGATGCGGGGGCGGAAACAGGCTCATCAGCAACCGGGACGGGCTCATCGAGAGCGGAACGCTCGAGCTCGACAGCATACCGCGCGCCCCGGAGGACGACGAGTACGTCATCGGACACGGTGATATGCTCGACATCCTCTTTCCGTTCAACAGGGAGTTCAACCAGAACGAGATCCCCGTCCGGCCCGACGGGCGGATCACGATCCCGCTCGTGGGGGACGTGGCGGCCGCGGGGATGACCCCGTCGACGCTCGATTCGGTCATCACGGCCCGATACGCGAACTACCTCGTCGATCCGAACGTCGACGTGATCGTCAAGCAGTTCGCCCGGCAGGTCATCTACGTGCTCGGGGAGGTCGCGACGCCGGGAGGGTTCCCGTACGAGCGCGGCATGACGCTTCTCTCGGCGCTCGCCCTCGGACGAGGGCCGGCCCCGCGGAGCGGCTCGAAGGGCGTTCTCATCATACGCAAGGTGGGTCCCTCGCACGTCGTCGGCATCCAGATCGACTACGGAGACGTCGCGGGCGGCAAGCGGTTCGATCTCAACGTGCCCCTGCAGGCGGGGGACATCGTGTTCGTGCCGAAGTCCGCGATCGGCAAGACGCAGGATTTCGTGACCGTTCTCCACGACCTTCTGAGCAAGCCGATGGATCTCTATCTCAAGGGATGGCAGGTGTCGAACGTCCAGGTCATGTACGATTACTACAGACGGGTGGGGCTCTTCTGATGGCGAACGGAACGGATACCGTCGGCGAGGCGCGGCGCGAATCGACCGTCAAGGATTTCCTCGAGGTCGTGTTCCGTCGCAAATGGGTCATCGTGGGGATCGTGGCCGTCGCGGTCGTTGTGACCGTTATCATGACGCTCCGCCAGCCCGCGATGTACGAATCGGTCTCGAAGATGCTCGTGCGGCGCGGCGAGACGCCGGGGGTGTACGACGGGAGCATACGCACCCTCACGTGGGAAGAGGAGATATCGTCCCAGATCGAGATGATCAAGTCGCAGGTCGTCGTCGACGCCGCCCAGAGCCTCCTGCCGCGGTATCTCGGCGGGGACGAGCGCGCCTCGGAGCGGATCCTCCTCGGCAGGGTGAACGCCGGGGTGGTCTCGACGTCGAACGTGATCTGGGTCACCTACAACTCCGGCGATCCCCGTTTCTGCAAGGCGGCGGTCGACGCGATCGTGAACGCCTACCGGGAATACTACGCGGGCATACGGACGCCGCCCGCCATGGAGGATTTCTTCGCGCAGGAGATCGGACGCCTGCAGGACGAGATCGAGTTTTGGCGCGCCCGCAAGGAGAAGATACTCACGGAGTGGGACATCGTCGATCTCGAGGTGCAGCGCCGCAGCCTCATCGAGCGGCTCTCCGTGTACGAGAACGACCTCAATAAAGCGGTCCTCGAACGGGCGCGGCTCGAGACGATCATCGCGAACCTCGAGAGGCTCCGCTCGAGCACCGTCGAGGAGCTCGCCGCGGCCTCGAGCGGGCTCACCGATTCGCAGATCGAGACGGCCGTCATCTCGGATCTGCGCGTCAAGATCCACGCGCTCGCGATGCAGGAATCCGAGCTCGCGGCGAAGTTCACCGACCAAAATCCCGAGATCATGCGGGTGCGCAGCCAGCTCGAGGACGTCCACGTGATGCTCTCGAAGGAAGTCGACACGCAGATCCTCATCAACCGGATGCAGCTCGACGTTCTCTCCGAACGCGAGACGATGATCCGCGGGCTCCTCGGCGGGCTCGCGGCGCAGCGGGAGGCGTATCCGAAGAAAGAGGTGGAGCTCGAGCGCGTGCAATCGACGCTCGCGAAGCTCCAGTCGACGTACGAGGACGTGGTCGATCAGCACATGTCCGCGAGGATCAATGTCGCGAGCAACCCGGAATGGACGATAACGATCCTCAATCCGGCGAGCGACGCGTACCGGAAAACGACGCGCGATTACGTGCGTCTGGCGCTCGGTCCCCTCTTCAGCCTCGTCGTCGCGCTCGGGCTCGCGTTCTTCGTGGACAACCTCGACCACTCCATCAAGAGCATCGCCGAGGCCGAAGAGAGTCTGGGGCTCCCGGTGCTCGCCAATTTCCCCGAGACGAACAGGAAATGACGGGTCATGTACGAGGAATTCTTCGGGTTCAAGGA
Source organism: bacterium (assembly GCA_020060525.1). GTDB lineage: Bacteria > Krumholzibacteriota > Krumholzibacteriia > Krumholzibacteriales > Krumholzibacteriaceae > SSS58A. Next base: position 7,184 of record JAGUZZ010000206.1, read on the forward strand.
ACTGCCGTTCAACGTGACGCCCGACCCGCGTTTCCTCTACCGGAGCGTGAGCCACCGCGACGCGCTCGCGTACATCACGTACGGCGTCTTTCAGCGCAAGGGGTTCGTCGCGATGACGGGGGAGGTGGGCGTCGGCAAGACGACGGTGGTCGGCGCCTTCATCGACCTCTTCGAGCCGTCGCTCGAGGTCGCGTTCGTCTTTTCGACGAAGTTCCCCTTCGAGCAGCTCCTCTTCCTCATCTGCAAGGATTTCGGGCTCTCGGCCGACGGCCTCAACAAGGCCCAGATGCTTCTCCTGCTGAACGAGTTCCTCATCCGGCAGAACGAGGACAACCGGAACGCCGTTCTCATCATCGACGAGGCGCAGAACCTGAGCCCCGAGGTGCTCGAGGAGCTCCGCATGCTCTCGAACCTCGAGACGCGGGACCGGAAGCTCCTCCAGATCATGCTCGTCGGGCAGCCCGAGCTCGAGACGCTGCTCAACATGAACGAGCTCCGGCAGCTCCGGCAGCGCATACCGGGCATCTGCCGCATATCGATGCTCAACCGCGAGGACGTGGAGAACTACATCCGCTACCGCCTCGACGTTGCGGGAGGACGCGGCAACGGCGTCCATTTCACCTCCGATTCGTTCGACGAGATCTACCATTACTCGAACGGCATTCCGCGCCTGATAAATATCCTCTGCGACCGGGTGCTGCTCGTGGCGTACGTGGCCGATACGCGCGTCGTCGACGGCCGTCTCGTGCGGGAGGGGATCCGGGATCTCGAATCGCCGGGCGTATCGTCCGGCAGGCACCGCGTCGCGAAGCCGCGCGCCTAGCGCCGCCGGGCCGAGCGGGGAGTTCGGCATGAGCAAGATATACGACGCCCTGCGAAGGGCCGAGAAGGACCGCGGGAGACCGCGGCCGAAGGAGCGCGAGACGCCGCCGCGCCCCGCGAGGGTCTCCGAGGGGACGCGCGTTCTCACGGGCATGGACGAGCGGTTCCGCCGCTCGCTTCTCAACCTCAAGAACGCGATCGACTCCGAGATGAAGGCAAAGGATTCCCGCGTCGTGCTCTTCACGAGCGCGGTCCGCGGCGAGGGCAAGACGACGATCGTCGCCTCGCTCGCGCGGATCCTCGCGCTCGGGGATTCGCAGAAGACGCTGCTCGTCGATTGCGCGATCCGCGATCCGCAGCTCCACCGGCTCTTCGGAACGGGCAACACGAAGGGCATCGTCGAGCATCTCTCCGGCCGCGCCTCCCTCGCCGACGTCGTGCGATCGGTCGACGAAGGGGTGCTCGATCTCGTGCCGGCGGGATCGTGCGAGGACGCCGACGCGGTGCAGCCGCTCTTCGCCTCGGACGCCTTCCGCCTCTTTCTCAAGGAAGCGGCGTCCCGGTACGACTACGTGCTCGTCGATTCCTCGGCGGTGCTCGAATCGCCTGAAACGGCCCTCATCGGCTCGCGCGTGGACGGGATCGTTCTCGTCGTTCACGCCGCGAAGACGCGGCGCGAGGTCATCAAGCGGGCGATGCTGATGGTGCAGAAGCTCGACGGCGCGTTCATCGGCACCGTTCTCAACAAGAAAAAGTACTACATTCCCGAGCGCATCTACCGACGGGTGTGACACGCGCCGTGACTCGAACCCCCGAGTGGTGGCAGCAGAGATCCCCGGCGTTCCTCACCTCCTGCGCGCGCCTCGTCGAGGAGCGCGTCGGCGCGGACCGTCTGCGCGGTCTCGTTCTCTGCGGGAGCTTCGCGACCGGGGACGAGTCGATCGTTCTCGAAACGGAGCCGCCGATCCTTCTCTCGGACGTCGATCTCGCGGCGGTCGTCGGGTCCCTCGCGGATCTCGAGCGCTGGAGTCCGCGCCGGACGGAGCTCGGCGCGGCGTGCGAGGCGCTGCTGCCCGAGGTCCGTTTCGCGGGCCGCGTGGACGTCGGAATCATGCTGCCCCGCGATCTCGCCGCGCTTCCGGCGCGGCCGGGCGTTCTCGACATGAAGAGCGCGGGGCGCGTCCTCGCGGGCGATCCGGAGATCCTCTCGGCCGTGCCCGCGTACGGGCCGCGCGACGTTCCCGCCCGCGAGGCCGTGATACTCGTCGAGAACAGGATCGCGGCGCTCCTCGGTCTCGCGGCGGCGTCCGCCGGACCGGCGGACGAGGAGTGGTACCGCTTCCGGTACGAGATCGCGAAGGTGTACACGGACGTCGCCGCGGCGGCGCTCTCCGTCGCGGGCTCCTACCGCGCGGGATACGCCGAGCGCGCGAGGATCGTTTCGGCCGCCGCGGGAGACCCGGGCTCGCTGCTCGGCAGGCTCGTCGACGAGCCGCTCGCGCGGCGGATCGCGTCGTGGACGCGTTTCAAGATC
>JAGUZZ010000024.1:0-5926 GCA_020060525.1 bacterium
GCGCGCTCGAGAGGTTCATCGTGAGGTAGAGGATCGGGATGAGGCTCACGGTGAACCACGGGCTGCGCGCCTCAGTGATGATCTCCTTCGCCCGCAGGATGAGAAAGAAGCTCGACGAGTTGCCGAGGTAGAAGATCGCGGTGACGGCGAGATAGAGCTTCATCTCGCGGGAGAAGGGCGCCCGCGCCGCGCCGCCCTCGAGCGCGCCGTCTTCGGAGCGGCCGGCCGGGGCCGCGCCCTCGGGCGGGAGAGCCGGGCCGGCGGCGGCCGCTCGGCGCCCCGCGTGCTCGCGGACGAAGACGTGTATCGTCGCGACGGCCGCGGCGGCGGGGATCATCGCGATCCAGAAAAGGGAACGGTACCCGAGCCCTCCCGCGAGTATCGCCGTCGCGAGCAAGGGTCCCATCACGGCGCCCGCCGTATCCATCGCGCGCTGGATGCCGAAGGAGCGGCCGTAGCGGTCGGGAGGGCTTGCCTCCGCGATGAGCGCGTCGCGCGGCGGCGTCCTGATCCCTTTCCCGGCGCGATCGACGAGCCGGAAGGCGAGCACGTGGCCCCAGGCGGCCGAGAGCGCGAGTATGGGGCGTGCGAGCACGGACAGGCCGTAGCCGAGCAGGATCGCGGACTTCCGCTTCCTGAAACGGTCCGAGATCACTCCCGAGATCACGCGGAAGAGCGAGGCCGTCCCTTCCGAGAGCCCGGCGACGAATCCGATCGCGACGGTCCCGGCGCCGAGGGAGGAGAGAAAAACGGGAAGGAGCGGATAGATCATCTCGCTCGAGACGTCCATGAAAAAGCTCACCCATCCGAGGGCGAATATGGTCCGCCTGCCGAGCCGCTCTCCGGCCGTCCCCTGGCCGTCGCCGTTCGCCGTCCGTTCGCTCATGGGTCCTCTCCTCGATAGTTCCCGCGCCCCGCGCGCGGGCAGCGCGCGCGGCACGGAAAATATACCGGAGATGATTCCTTTGACAATAATTTTTAATGGCGCCGGGGCCGCCGGGGGCACTACCATAGGGAAAACACAGGAGGTCGCGGAAACGTGCATGCGAAGAAACCGTCGGGGCTCGGCGGCTCCGTTCTCGAGCTCTACGAGTCGAAGAAGCGAAGCGTCGACGACATCGTGCGGATCGTGAGGCCGGGGAGCCGCATCTTCATCGGTTCCGGCGCCGCGGAGCCGCAGACGCTCGTCAACATGCTCATCGAGCGGGGCAAGTCGATCGCCGATCACGAGACGATCAACCTGATCGAGCTCGGGACGACGCCCTACGCCGAGGCGGTTCTCAGCAAGCCGTTCCACCAGAACGCCTTCTTCATCGGGGCGAACGTGCGCGGCGCGGTGAACGAGGGGCGCGCCGAGTATACGCCGATCTTCATGTCCGAGCTGCCGTGGTACCTCCGCTCGGGGAGGCTCCGGATCGACACCGCCTTCATACAGGTCGCGCCGCCCGACAACTACGGCTTCTGCTCGCTCGGCGTCTCGGTCGACATCGTGAAGGCGGCGGCCGAGAACGCCAAGCTCGTCGTGGCCGAGGTCAACCGCCGGATGCCGCGCACCCTCGGAGACTGCTTCATCCACCTCAAAGACATCGATCACATCGTCGAGAGCGACGTGCCGCTCCCCGCGTGGCTGCCCCCGGAGCCGGACGAGGTCGCCGACCGGATCGGACAGAACGTCGCGCACCTCGTCCGCGACGGCGCGACGATTCAGGCCGGCATCGGCATGATCCCGAACGCCATCCTCTCGCATCTCCGGGACAAGCGGGATCTCGGCGTCCACACCGAGATGTTCTCGGACGGCATCATCGATCTCGTCGAGACGGGGGTCGTCACGAACGCCCGCAAGACCCTCCATCAGGGCAAGATCATCGCGACGTTCTGCATGGGGACGCAGCGCCTCTACGACTTCGTCGACGACAATCCGCTCATCGAGTTTCATCCGTGCGATTACACGAACGATCCGTTCCTCATCGCGAGGAACGACAACATGGTCTCGATCAACGCGGCGATCCAGATCGATCTCACCGGCCAGGTGTGCGCCGACTCGATCGGGGAGTATTTCTACGCGGGGATCGGAGGGCAGGTCGATTTCGTCCGCGGCGCGGCCCGGTCGAAGGGGGGCAAGCCCGTCATCGTGCTCCCCTCGACGGCTAAGAAGGGGACCGTCTCCCGCATCGTGCCGTTCCTCGATCAGGGCGCGGGCGTCGTGACTTCGCGCGGCGACGTGGCCTATATCGCGACGGAGTACGGGATCTGCAACCTCCACGGCCGCAACCTCCGCGAGCGGGCGCTCGCGCTCATCGGCGTCGCCCATCCCGATTTCCGGGACGAGCTCCTCAACTACGCGAAGCAGCGCCGCCTCGTCCACCTCGACCAGATGCCGCTCACGATCGCGGGACGGTTCTACCCGGAGCAGTACGAGCACGCGGCGACGTTCGGCGGCACGCGCGTCTTCTTGCGGCCGATCAAGCCGACCGACGAGGCGATGGAGCGCTCGTTCTTCTACTCGCTGAGCGACGAGACGGTCTACTACCGGTTCTTCAACATCGTCAAGACGATGCCGCACGAGAAGCTCCAGCCGCTCGTCAACATCGACTACCGCGAGGAGATGGCGATCGTGGCGCTCACCGGCGAGCCGGGGGACGAGGAGATGATCGCGATCGGCCGGTTCAAGCTCGATCACACCGACGACTTCGCCGAAATCGCCTTCGTCGTCCACGACAACTGGCAGAACCGCGGGATCGGCACCTACCTGATGAACACGCTCATCGAGATCGCCCAGGAGATGGGGGCCGAGGGGTTCAAGGCCGACGTGCTCGCCGAGAACAAAAAGATGCTCCACGTGTTCCACAAGTGCGGCTACCCCGTGCAGAGCCGCCTCGAGGAGGGCGTCTACTCGATCCGCGTCGATTTCATGGAGAGGAGCAAGCCCGGTGAGCGGCCGCAGCAGTGACGCGCGCGCGTACTTCGTCGCCTCGCGGCGCCTCGGCGCATTCCGCCTGAGCCCCGACCATCCGTTCAATCCGGAGCGCGTGACGCGGGTCTACAGGATGTGCGAGGAGCGGGGTCTTCTCGCCGGCTCCCGGGTCGCCGTCGTGGAGATCGAGGAGGCGGAGAGCGGCGTTCTCGAGCGGTTTCACACGCCCGAGTACCTCGCGTCGCTCCGGCGGGCGGACGGAGGCGCGGAGGTCGACGTCGAGATGCTCCATCACGGTCTCGGCACCGCCGAGAACCCCGTCTTCAAGGGCGTGTACGACTTCGCCGCCCTCTCGGCGACGGCGAGCCTCGCCGCGGCGCGGCTCATGGCCGGCGGCGCAGCGGCCGCGTTCAACCCCTGCGGCGGTTTCCATCACGCGCACCGGGACCGCGCGTCCGGATTCTGCTACGCGAACGACATCGCGATCGCGATCGACGAGCTCAAACGATCGGGGCTGCGCGTCGCGTACGTCGACGTCGACGCGCATCACGGCGACGCCGTGCAGGAGGCGTACTACGCGGATCCCTCCGTGCTCACGATCTCGGTGCACGAAACGGGAAAGACGCTCTTTCCGTGGGGCGGGTTCGAGCGGGAAACGGGAAGGGACGCCGGGATCGGCTACAACGTCAACGTTCCGCTCGAGCCGGGCTGCGACGACGACGTCTTTCTCCTCCTCTTCCGGGAGATCGTGATGGACGCGCTCGGCCGGTTCCGGCCGGACGTCGTCGTCGGGCAGTTCGGCACCGACACTTTCGCGACCGATCCGCTGACGCATCTGCGTCTTTCGAACAACGGCTACATCGAGGCGATCGAGACGCTTCACGCGGCCCATCCGCGCATCCTGGCCCTCGGCGGCGGCGGATACAACATGCACGACGTAGAGCGCGGCTGGACGCTGCTCTGGGCGGAGCTCGCGGGAGTTCCGCTCGACGACGGATACGGCGGCTCTCTCGGCGGCGTTTTTCTCGGCGACTCGTCGCTTCCCGGCTCGAACCTTCGCGACATGCACGTCTACACGACCGGCCCGGAAAAGGATCGCCTTTCCGCCGGAGCGGACGAGCTTATCCGCCGCTACCGCAAGGAGATACGGCCGTTCCTGCCCTGACTTGCCGGTGCGTCTCCCAGGCCGCGGAGGGACCGCGGGAAGGTTCGGCGCTTCGATCCGCGGATTTCCGCCGCGGCCGGGCGATTGTGTTTGAATTGTCGCCCGGAATTGATTAGGTTACGGGACGTTGCGGCGTTCGAATCCGCCCGTGTCCGCTCTTCTTCTTGGCGCAAACGAGAGATCTCATGAACGGTTTGGAAATACTCGAATCGGAACTGAACGCCCTGCTCGCGGCGATGCGGGCTTCGGGGGCGGCTGACGCGACGGAGGCGAAGCTCGTCGAGGCCGCAGAAGCGGTCCACTACCGCCGCGCCGCGGACGAGGACGCGGTCATCGCCCTCCTCGCGGAAACCGTCCGCGCGGCGAAGCCCCCGATACTCGAAACGGCGTGGGAGGAGGCGTGGGGAAACCTCTTTTCCCACCTCGTGGAGATCGTTCTCGGCTCGGCGAACCGTTCGCGCATCGTCATTCCGCGCCTCTTCGGCGGGGAGATTCCCCAGGCGGCCGCGAACGAGCGCGTCCTGTGCGTCAACCCGGGATCGACGTCGACGAAACTCGCCCTGTACCGCGGGCTCGAGCTCGCCGCCGCGGACGAGGTGCACCTGCCGCCCGATTATCCCGACTCGATCGAGAACCGGGCGGCCTCGATCGTCGAGTGGACCCGCGCGCGGGGCGTCGGCGACGGAGAGCTCACCGGCATCGCTTGCCGCGGCGGCTTCGTCGCGCCGGTGCCGACCGGGACGTACGAGGTCTGTCCCGAGATGACGGAGGATCTCGAGCGTCCGCGCATCGCGCACGCCTCGAACATGGCGATCCCGATCGGGCTGCGGCTGCGGGAGATCTTCAAGGGGAGCGAACGGCTGCTCATCACGACGACCGACCCCGTCGCCTCCGACGAGATGGAGACGCTCGCGCGCATGACGGGCGTGCGGCGGCTGCTCCGCGACGGCTCCGGAGCCCACTACCTGAACCACCGCGCCGTCCACCGGCTCGTGAGCTCGCTCCTCGGCGCGTCCGACGCGGAGCTCACGACGATCGGCGCGCATATGGGGGGCGGCATATCGATCCTCCGGCACGTCGAGGGGCGCGTCACGGATCTCGTGAACGCCTTCTCGGGCGTCGCGAGCGCGAACCGGAGCGGCAACATACCGCTCGACGTGCTGCTCCGCGCGATCGACGAGGGCGAGATGAGCCTCCACGAGCTCAAGCGGTACCTCTTCAAGATGGGCGGGCTCATCGATCTCGCCGGCACGAACGACTTCCGGGCGCTGCTCCATTTCCGCGACGCCGGCGCCGTCACCCGGCAGCGCGAGAAGATCGAGCTCGTCGTCGATTTCCTCGCCAGGAACGTCGCCGGGGCCGTCATGCAGCTCGCCGCCATCGAGACGCCGATCGACGTCGTGATCCTCACGGGCGGCCTTTCGAGGAGCGCCGAGTTCGTCGGGCGGATCAAACGCAAGCTCTATCCGTATTTCCCCGTCGTCGTCGTGCCGGGCGCGATCGAGCACGAGGCGCTCGTCGCGGGACATTTCCGGGCGCGCCTCCGCCCGTCGGAGACGAAAGGGTACGTCCGCGAGCGCGACGCGCTGCGCCGGACGCGCTCGGACGAGCGCGTGCTCGTCGAGACGGAGATCTTCACGCACCCGCAGCTCCGCAAGAAGGAGAACGCCCCCGTCACGAGCCTCGACGAGATCGTGTACCTCGCGCGTTCGATGGTCGCGAAGGGCGCCGCTCCCCGCATCGCGATCGTCGGCGCCGAGAACGAGGACGCCGTCGTCGCCGCGAAGCAGGCGAACGAGGAAGGGCGCTACCCGATCGCGAAGTTCCTCCTCGTCGGCGATTTCTAC
>JAGUZZ010000269.1:0-4553 GCA_020060525.1 bacterium
GGCGCTCGACGCGATCGAGCCGGGGCGCGGCCTCGAAGCGTGCCGGTCCTGCGGCGAGTGCGAGGCTCTCTGCGCGCACGCGGTCGCCGTCCCGCGGCGTATCGAGGAGCTCAAGATCTGGAGCGTCTGACCGGTCTCGATCGCCGCAGACGCCTCCGCCGGACGCTTTATGGGGTTGCGTCCGCGAGCGGCTTTTCCCTACAATGGTGGGCCCGCGCCCGGACGGGCCGGGCGTCTCCGCCGTGTTCCGCAAGGAGGATCGTCATGAAACGTCCGATCGCCGCCGCGTTGCTCGTCGCGTGCGCGGCGGCCGCCGCTTTCGCGGCGCCGGCCGCCGGACCCGCCGCCGGCCGCCCCATCGTCTTCGACGACCTGTTCGCCATGAAGAGGATCGGCGGCTTCGAGATCTCCCCCGACGGGAAATGGATCGCCTTCGAGCTCACGAGCTTCGACAAGGCGGAGAACTCGTCGAACATGGACATCTGGCTCGTGCCGGTCCGCGGCGGCGACGCGGCCCCGTTCGTGCAAAGCGCCGGCCGGGACGCCTCGCCCCAGTGGTCCCCCGACGGAAAACGCCTCGCCTTCATCTCCGACCGCGAAGGCTCCTCGCAGATCTGGGCCATCCCCCTCGACGGCGGCGAGGCGGCGAGGATCACGAACGTCCCGTCGGAGGTCTCGACCTTCCGCTGGTCCCCCGACGGACGGACGATCGCCTTCACCTCCGGCGTCTATCCCGACTGCCCCGACATGGACTGCAACGCGAAGCGGATCGAGGAAAAGGGATCGAGCAAGGTCAAAGCGCAGCTCTTCGACCACCTCCTCTACCGCCACTGGAACGCCTGGCGGGACGGAAAATGGGAGCACCTCTTCCTCACCGACGCCGACGGTTCGTACCTCGTCGAGGTCACGAAGGGCCGCACAGACGTTCCCCCGATCGCGCTCGGCGGCGACCGCGACATCGATTTCTCGCCGGACGGCGGAGAGCTGTGCTTCGTGATGAATCCGGACGAGTTCGTCGCGACCTCGACGAACAACGACCTCTGGGTGATGAGCCTCCCGGGCGGCGCTCCGCGCAACATCACCGCGTCGAACCGGGCGAACGACAACAATCCGCGCTACTCGCCCGACGGGCGGTACATCGCCTATCGCGCGATGATGCGCCCCGGCTTCGAGGCCGACCGCGTGCGCCTCATGCTCTACGACAGGAAAACCGGCGCCGCGGCCAATCTCACGGAGAACTTCGACTACAGCGTCGACGCCGTCTCATGGAGCCCCGATTCCAAGCGGCTCTACTTCACGGTCGAGGACCGCGGCCGCTCGTCGATCGGCGTCGTTTCGACGAAGGGCGGGGACGCGAGGCTCGTCGTCCGGGGAGGATACGATCAAGCCGTGCAGGCGGCCCCCGACGGAAAGACGCTCGTCTTCAAGCGCCAGAGCGCGACGCACCCCGTCGATCTCTGGAGCGCCGCCGCGAAGGGCGGCGCCGAGAAGCGGCTCACCGGCGTGAACGCGTCCGCGCTCGCCGGCATCGAGATGAATCAGATCGAGGAGTTCGTCTTCGCGGGCGCCCTCGGCGACGAGGTGCAGGGCTTCGTCCTCAAACCGCCCGGCTTCGATCCGTCGAAGAAATATCCGCTCGTCCTTCTCGTCCACGGAGGGCCGCAGGGCGCCTTCGGCGACGACTTTCACTACCGCTGGAACTGGCAGATGTTCGCCTCCCCCGGCTACGTCGCCGCGACGGTGAACTTCCACGGAAGCACGGGGTTCGGACAGGCTTTCACCGACGAGATCAGCGGCGACTGGGGCGGCGCCCCCTTCGAGGACGTCATGAAGGGGCTCGACTACCTGAAGACGCTCCCCTACGTCGACGCGACGCGCATGGCCGCGGCGGGCGCGTCCTACGGCGGCTACATGATCGACTGGATCCTCGGACACACCGACGGCGTGTTCCGCTGCCTCGTCTCGCACTCGGGCACCTACAACCTCGAGAGTATGTACGGCGCGACCGAGGAGCTCTGGTTCCCCGAATGGGAGTTCAAGGGAACGCCGTGGGACAATCCCGCGATGTACGAGAAATGGTCGCCGCACAAATACGCGGGGAGTTTCAAGACGCCGACGCTCGTCATCCACGGCGCGAACGACTTCCGCGTCCCCGTCACGGAGAGCATGCAGCTGTTCACGGCGCTCCAGCGCCGCGGCGTGCCGTCGAAGTTCCTCTACTTCCCGGACGAGACGCACTTCGTCGCGAAGCCGCAGAACGCCGAGCTCTGGTGGAAGACCGTTCACGAGTGGTTCGCGGAGTATCTGAAGTAGACGGCGGCCCCGGCGGCGGCCGCATATAAAAAACCGGAAAAAGGATCCGACGAAGGGGTCACGCGGTCCGCCTTCCTCAGAACTTTTTCCGGTTTCGTATCCGCTGGACGAGCAGCGCTCATTATAGCACAACGCGAGCGCCGGAAGGAAGCGGGAAAACGACAGACGGCGCGACGGCGCCGCGCTGTCTCCGGAAACGTCTCTCGCGCTCCGGCGAAGCCGTCAGCGCAGCCGGATGACGCCCTCGCCGACGGGAACGACCTTTCCCGCGACCGTCACCTCTTCGATCGTTCCGCGCTCCGAGTTGACGTCCACCGTGATGAGGCTCGGGCGCGCCATCTCGCTCCCCTGCTCGATGACGAGGTGGAGCCTCATCGGGAACTTGAGAATGCGCGCGAGGTACCCGCCGAGCGCGCCCGCCGCCGAGCCCGTGGCCGGATCCTCGACGATGCTGAGCGTCGGGGCGAAGAAGCGCGCGTGGACGTTCGGCCCCTTGCCCTCGAGCCGGGCGAAGACGTAGAGCCCGTGAACGTTGTGGCGCTTGATGACGCGAACGGCGTCCTCGATGTTGCAGCGCGCGTTCGCGACCGTCGCGAGCGAGGTCGCCTCGACGATGAGGAAATCGCCGCCGTTCGAGACGACGCCTCCCCCGAGTATCTCGTCGACGGACACGCCGAGCGCGCGCGCCGCTTGCTCGCGGTTCTGGAGCGCCGAACCGAAAACGGGCAGCGGCTGGTGCATCGTGATCGAGTGCATCTTCGCGCCGCGCCAATCGATGTCGACCGCGATCTTCCCCACGCCGAGCTCGAGAACGAGGGCCTTCGGCTTCTTCCGCGACCGCGAAGCCATGACGTAGGCCGTGCCGAGCGTCGGATGTCCGGCGAACGGCATCTCCTCCGCGGGCGTAAAGATGCGCACCTTCGCGTCGGCCCCGGCCGCTCTCGTGGGAAAGACGAAGGTCGTTTCGGAGAAGTTGATCTCGCGGGCGATCGCCTGCATCAGCGAGGCGATGATCGTTCCGGGAGAATGGAACACGGCGAGCTGATTTCCGCCGAGGGGCTTGTCGGTGAACACGTCCACGTGATCGTACTTGAGCTCTCTGGGCATAACGCTTCCTTTTCAGCTACAAGTGATTAGCGGACCCCCATGGGCGCATAGTACCAGAGGGATCAAATTTCAAAGAAGAAAAATATGCATCCCGGAACGCTCTTTTGCGCCCGCGGCCGGCCGGGGCTAGTTGCGGGCTATCTTATTTAATAATTGCATGTTACGACACGGGCTCGCCCCGCCCGCCGGAAGGCCGGTAGTTTTTTCCGCTTTTCGCGGGGCCCTCTTTCGCTGTATTATTCCCTATCTCGGCGACGCACGGCAGTTCAGCTCAATGGAGGTGCACCATGAAGCTCTCGAAGTCCATCGTCGTTCTCGCGGCGGCCGCGTTCGCGTTCTCCCTCGCCGGCCCGCTCGCCGCTCAGGAAAAGGCGCAGGCGGCGGCGCCGGAAAAGGCAGGCAACCCGATGGTCCTCATGAAAACGAACGTCGGCGACATCACGATCGAGCTCTACGAGAAGGAAGCGCCCGTCACGGTCAAGAATTTCCTCAACTACGTCGACAAGAAGTTCTACGAGGGCACGACCTTCCACCGTATCGTCCCCAACTTCGTCATACAGGGCGGCGGCTTCGACAAGGACATGATGAAGAAGGCCACCCTCCCCGCGATCAAGAACGAGGCGACGAACGGCCTCAAGAACCTCAAGGGCACGCTCTCGATGGCCCGCACGTCCGACATCAACAGCGCCACGAGCCAGTTCTTCGTCAACCTCAAGGACAACGCGGCGCTCGATCACCGCAGCGCGACCTCCGCGGAATACGGCTACGCCGTGTTCGGCAAGGTCGTCGAGGGGATGGACGTCGTCGCGAAGATCGCCGCGATGAAAACGGGGGAGAAAGCCGGCATGAAAGACGTCCCCGTAAAGCCGGTCATCATCGAATCGGTCACCCGCGTCGGCGCGGCGGCCGATGAAATGAAAGCGAAGTAACGCGCAAACGAACCGGGCGGCCCGCGAAGCGGGCCGCCCGGCCGCACCCCGACCCTTTTTCCCCAGGTATCACGAATCGATCGGAAACCACGCGGCGAACCCTCGTCCGCGGCCGTCCTCCCCCGTCTCGACGAGCGCGCCGCGCTGATCGGCGACGAGGCGGCTCGCGACGGCGAGCCCCGTACCACGCCCGTTCGACCCAGA
>JAGUZZ010000109.1:0-5873 GCA_020060525.1 bacterium
AAAAAAAAAGCCCTGAAACGCTCTGACGACGGCATCCCGGGGCTCGAGCCGCCTTCATTCGCCGGCGTGACGCTCATCAACCTCCCGACGACGGAAACGCCCCGCCGGGGAGAGGTCCTTTTCCGCGTATCCCACCGATTCTATTATTCGACGAGCTCCGGAAGCGGACAGATGTACGGTCTCGACGGTCCCGCCTTCGTTCTCCTCGGTCTCGAATACGGCATCCGCGACTGCGCCAGCGTATCGCTCGGCCGCTCGAACCTGGACGACGAGGTGGAGCTGTCGACCGCCGTGGTCCTGGCCCGCGAGGGAAGGGACTTTTCCCTGCCGTTCTCGGCGACCCTGCGCGCCGGCGTCGCTCTCACGACGACCCGCCCTGAAGAAAGAGACCTCTTCGACGCCGACAACCTGCATCTTCTCGCTCAGCTCGCCCTCTCGCGCCGCGTCACGAACCGCATTTCCCTCCTCGTGGTGCCTTCTTACGCCGGCAACACGCGCGCGCCGCGGCCGGGATCGAATCGCGAGAATACGATCGCGCTCGGCGTGGGAGCGCGGGCGGTCGTATTCGAAGAGGTCGCGCTCGTCGGGGAATGGATCCCCGTTCTGTCGGGATTCGAAATGGACGTCGAAACCTGGGGCCTCGGCGTCGAGGCCAGAAAGGGGGGCCACGTATTTCATGTCTTCCTGAACAACGCGTACGGACTCACGCCGAACCGGTACCTGCCCGGCGGGGATCTCCTGGACGGCGGAGACGCGCGCCTCGGATTCAACATCTACCGCACGTTCTGACCGGGAGACGTTCGGCGAAGTTCCGAATGAAAAGAGGTGTTGCGGTATGAACAGAAAAGCGCTCGCCGCGCCGATCGCCTCGATCGTTCTCCTCTCGCTCGGCGGATGGCTCCTGCACCTGCGGGTTCACGCGGTGTCGTTCGATCCGGCGGATCCCTCGAACCCCGCGAACGCCGTCCCGTTCGCCGCGGGGTTCCTCTCCGTGATCGCGGCGCCGGCTCTGCTCATGTCCAAGCGGACGTTCGTCGCCGGGTATCTCTGGAACGGCATGAGCGTCGTCGTCGGCACGGTTACGATGGCGTCCATGAGCGTCGCGTCGCCCCCCTCGCCCCCGACGTTCGGAGGGGTCATGCTCGGCACGATGCTCTCGAGCATACTGCTCCTGCTGCCGAAGCTCTTTCTCGGGGAGATCGTTCTCCGCCAGTACCATCCGAACGGCATGGGACGGCTCTTCACCGCGGGATGGTGGGCGAGGCACTTCGTGTATATCGCGGCCGTCTTCTCGATCGGCCGGATCGTCTGGAGGTGACGGCGTGAAGCATTTCCTGAGAGGGCGTATCGGCTGGTGGATCCTGCACGCCGCGGCGATCGCGATCGTGCTGTACCTCGGGACGATCGTCCGCTTCTAGCGGCCCGCCTCTTCCAGCGCCTTTATCTTGTCCGCCGCGTTCGACCAACCGGCGAATATGGCGCAGCTCGAGCAGTCGTGCTCCTTGCGTATGGACGGCGCCCGGCCCGCGCGGCGGGCGAGCGCGATCTCGACGCGGTTCATCGCGCCGAGCATCGTTCCGAGGAGGATGAAGGCCCCGGGCGGGAGTATGAGCAGCAGGAACGGCACGTAGGAGGCGCCCATGACCGCCGCGCCGAAGATAGTGCCGTTTCCGAGAAGCTCGCGGATGGAGGCGATCGCGACGAGCGAGATCGTGAATCCGATCCCCATCCCGAGTCCGTCGAGCAGGGAGTACAGCACGCCGTTCTTCGACGCGAAGGCTTCGGCCCGCCCCATGATGATGCAGTTCACCACGATGAGCGGGATGAAGATGCCGAGCGCCTTGTGCAGCGGATTGAAATAGGCGTTCATCACGAGATCGACGACCGTGACGAACGTCGCGATGATGACGATGTAGGCGGGGATGCGGATCTTCCTCGGAATGAAGCTCCGCAGAACCGATATGATGACGTTCGAACAGAGGAGCACGAAGGTTGCGGCGATCCCCATGCCCACGCCGTTCTGGGCGCTCGTCGTGACGGCGAGCGTCGGGCAGAGACCGAGCACTACGCGGAAGATGGGGTTCTCGCTCCAGAGCCCCTTCGCGAACTCCCTGCCGGCTCCCATCACTTCCTCCCTCCGCCGCTCGGCGCGGTCGCGGGCGCCCCGCGGAGAACCTCGGCCTTGTGCGTTTCGAAGAACGCGAGACCGGCCGCGACGGCGTTCGTCACGGCGCGCGAGGAGATCGTGGCGCCGGTGATCTGCTTGAAGACGCCGCCGTCCTTCACGACCGACCACGTCTCGGGATCGCGGGCGCTCTTTCCGAGGTACTGGTCGCGGAACTCGGGCGTCTCGATCTTGCTGCCGAGACCCGGCGTCTCGAGGTGCTTGAGGACCGTGAGGCCGGTGACGGCGCCCGCCGTGTCGACCCCGACGAGGATTTCGATGTCTCCGGAGTAGCCGTCCGGCGCGACGACGGCGAAGGCGGCGCCGACGGGGACGCCGTTCTTCGTCCCGCGGTGGAACTTCACGTCGCGCGCGCCGTCGTTCAGCACGAGCGTGTCCGCGGCGACGTCGTTGTCGGTCGGCGGCATCACGGCGCTCACCGCGTCGAGCTTCTGGCCGCCGGCGTTGCGCTCGATCGGCTCCTTCGTCTGGGCGTTCACGAACGCCATGAGCGCGGCGCACGCAGCCCCGATCACGGTGAGAACGAAGCACATCCTGAACGTTTCCTTCATCGTGTCCTTCCCCGGCGCGGCGATCCCCGGGCTCGCTCCGCCGCGCCGACCGCCGTCAGGCGGTTTTCGCCCTGCGCGCGCCGAACACCACGGGCTTGAACGCCCGGTCGATGAGCGGCGTGAACGCGTTCATGAGCAGTATCCCGAAGCTCACGCCCTCCGGATAGCTTCCGAAGAGCCGAATGACGACGGTGACGACGCCGCACCCGATCCCGAAGACGATCTTGCCGGCCGGCGCGAGCGGGGTCGTGACGTAGTCGGTCGCCATGAAGAAGGCGCCGAGAAAGAGCCCGCCCGTGAGGACGTGAAAGCTCGGATCGGCGAACCGCGCGGGGTTCGCGAGGTGGAATATCCCGGCCATCGCCCAGACGCTCCCGATGAAGGCGACGGGGGCGTGCCAGGTGATGACGCGCTTCGCGAGGAGGAATATCCCCCCGATGAGGAGCAGGATCACGGACACCTCGCCGAGCGAGCCGGCCCTGTTGCCGATGAGCAGGTCGATCGCCTCGTTCCGCGTGAGGGCCGCGTCGACGCTTCCCGTCGCGAGCAGCGCCTCTCGCGCGCGGCCGAGCGGCGTCGCCGTCGTCACGGCGTCCATCCCCCACGCCGACGGAGAGATCCACCGCGACGTCATGTGAACGGGAAAGGCGACGAGCAGCACGACGCGCCCGACGAGGGCGGGGTTGAAGATGTTGTATCCGATGCCGCCGTAGAGCTGTTTGGCGACGACGATCGCGAAGAGGTTGCCGACGAGGATGAGCCACCACGGGCTTCCGGCGGGCAGGTTGAGGGCGAGCAGCAGCCCCGTGAGCACGGCGCTCAGATCGCCGGCCGTTCCCGGCCGGCGGACGGCCTTCTGCCACAGCCACTCGAAGCCGGCCGCGGAGGCGACCGAAACGAGTATGGTGAAGAGCGCCGGCAGCCCGAACAGGTAGATCGAGAAGACGCTCGCGGGCAACAGCGCCGCGACGACGAGCCCCATGACGCTCCTGATCCGTATCCCCTCGTGCACGTGCGGCGACGAGCTCACGAGGAAACGCGCGATCGGCTCCTCGGTCCTCTCTTTCGTCCCGGGCGCCTTCGGCCCGGCGTCGGGCAACCGTTCCTCCACGAACCTCTCCCGTCTCCCGCGATCGCGGGCGGGGCGGACGTCAAACCGCCCGCGTCTGCTTCTTCCGGATCTCCGCCTTCGCCCGGCGGAAATGGTGCACCATCGGCCGGCGCGAGGGGCACACGTACGCGCAGCATCCGCACTCGATGCAATCGAGGACGTGATGCTCCGCCGTCTCGTCGAAGCGAAGCCGCTCGGCGTACACGCTGAGCACGGACGGATTGAGCAGCATGGGGCACGCGCGCAGGCAGCGCCCGCAGCGGATGCAGGGATCCCCCGCGTACTGCACGGCCTCGCCGCGCGTGAGAACGACGATCCCGCTCGTCCCCTTCGTCACCGGGGCGTCGAGCGAGTACTGCGCGACCCCCATCATGGGGCCGCCGCCGATGATCTTGCCCGCGTCCTCGCGGAGCCCGCCGCAGAAAGCGATCGCGTCGCCGAACGTCGTCCCGATCCTCACCAGCACGTTCTTCGGGTTCGCGACGCCGCGGCCCGTCACGCACACGACGCGCTCGGTGAGCGGGCGGTTGCGCCTGACGGCCTCGAACGCGGCGCAGCACGTTCCGACGTTCTGCACGAGGACGCCGACGTCCATGGGAAGCCCGCCGGCGGGCACGCGGCGGCCGGTGAGGGCGAATATGAGCTGCCGTTCGGCGCCCTGCGGGTAGACGACGTCGAGGGAGCGCACGGCGTAGCCGCGCGCCTCGGCGGCCGGGCGCATCGCCGCGATCGCGTCGGGTTTGTTCTTTTCGATCGCGACGATCACGTTCTCGACGCCGAGCGCCTTCGCGAACCACGACGCCCCTTCGACGATCTCCGCCGGACGCTCCGCCATGAGGCGGTGATCGGCGGTGAGGTACGGCTCGCATTCGGCGCCGTTCAAGACGAGGACGTCGATCGGCTTGTCCTTCGGCGGAGAGAGCTTCACGTGCGTCGGAAACGCGGCGCCCCCCATGCCGACGAGCCCGGCGTCGCGGATGACGCTTCGAAGCGCGTCGGCGCCGAGATCTCCCGCGTCCCGCTCCACGTTCAACCCGGGGGCCCATTCGTCCTTCCCGTCCGGCACGATCACGACGGCGGGGAGATCCGCGCCGACCGGGTGGGGAAAGACGTCGATCGCCTGCACGACGCCGGAGGTCGGAGCGTGGAGCGGCACCGACACGAACCCCTGCGGTTCGGCGATGAGCTGTCCCCGCTTGACCTCGTCGCCCTTCTTCACGACGGATCTCGGCGCCGCGCCGAGGTTCTGGGCGAACGGCACGACGAGCCGCGCGGGAAGGGGCATCGTCTCTATCGGGCGGCCGCCCGCGAGCTCCTTCTCGTACCTCGGATGAACCCCGCCGAAAAACGTTCCGCTTTTCACGACGCCGTCCCTTCCGCGGCCGCGCCGGCGGCGTCCGCCGGCGCCGAAACGCCGAGATCGACGACGCGAATCGTGTTCATCGGACACACGGCGGCGACGGAGTCCGGAATCTCGGGCGCGCCGCTCGCGACCGCGAGGTTGTCCTGCATCGCGATGGCGCCCTCGGGCGCCTCCTTGACGCACTTCGTGCACGCGATGCAGCCGACGCTGCAGGCCTTTCGGACCTTCGCGCCCTTGTCGTGGGACGAGCAGAGGATGTGCACGCGCCGGCTCACCGGCACGAGCTTGATGATCTTCTTGGGGCACGCGAGCACGCACTTGTTGCACGCGGTGCATTTCGACGGATCGATGACCGGCAGGCCGAGCGCCGACATCTCGATCGCGCCGAACGGGCAGACGCCGGCGCAGGTGCCGAGGCCGAGGCAGCCGTACCCGCAGAGCTTGTCGCCGCCGAAGAGGAGCGCGGCCGAGGCGCAATCCTTGACGCCGTTGTAATAAAAACGTCTCCGGGCGGTTTCGTCGTCGCCGGCGCAGAACACGAGCGCCGTTTTCCGCGCGCCGCCGCCCGCGAAGGCGACGCCCATGATGCGCGATATGATCCTCGCGACGCTCTCGCCGCCGACGGGGCAGGCGTCCACGTCGGCCCGGCCCTCCGCGATCCTG